>CAZCKI010000160.1:0-7603 GCA_964498815.1 uncultured Burkholderiales bacterium | reverse complement strand
ATGCGTGATGTTTTCCAGCGCATCCTCGATCGGGTGCGCGTAGGCATACATCGGATAGATGTGCCATTTGTCGCCTTGGCGATGGTGGTGTGCGTGCTTGATCCGGTAAACGGCAGGATCGCGCAGATTGATGTTGCCCGAGGCCATGTCGATCCTGGCGCGCAGTACGTGTGAGCCTTCGGCGTGCTTGCCGTCGCGCATTTCGCGGAACAGGCGCAAATTCTCCTCGACACTGCGGTTGCGATACGGCGAATCGATACCCGGTTCGGTCAGCGTGCCGCGCCTGGCTCGCATTTCATCGGCCGACTGCGAATCGACGTAGGCCAGCGAATGCTCGATCAGGCATTCGGCAAAGTCCGCCATCCATTCGAAATAGTCGCTGGCGTAGTACAAGTGCGACCGGCCGAACGCGTCGTAGTGTCCGCCCAGCCAATGCACCGCATCGATGATGCCGTCAACGTACTCCTGCTCTTCCTTTTCGGGATTGGTGTCGTCGAAGCGCAGGTGACAGGCGCCGCCATAGTCCTTGGCCAGGCCGAAATTCAGCAGGATCGACTTGGCGTGGCCGAAGTGCAGGTAGCCGTTCGGTTCCGGCGGAAAGCGCGTGCGGATCTTGGCAGGATCGGGCGCCGCTCCAATTTGTGTTTCGGCTGGTCCCGGAGCCCCTGCCCAGGTACGCAAAGCATATTTACCATGGGCGAGGTCGCCATCGATGATATTGCGGATGAAATTGGTGACGTGCGCGGTATCGGCGGCAGGGTCTTGTTGGGCAGGGTGTTCGTGGCCGTTGGGCATCGTCATGACATATTCATGCAAAGCAGTAATTATCGCCCAGAACGGATTGAAAACGCGAGATTGCCGGGCATTCTGTAAGGCCAGCGTAAGAGCCGATTCCTACAATCCGCCCTTAACTTGCTACGGGAGGCGCAAACGAGTTGCCTGCAGGCATGTCCTCGATTGCATTCGCCAATGCGCAGCCGACCTTGTGCCGGGCTTTTTGCGAAAGGCTGCCGAAACTGCCGGCAGTCGAAGCGATGCCGGTCGCGGACGGTTCAATTCTGTGATTTGGCGCGGGTCCAGAATTGCGAGCGACCGAACAGGGAAATGCCGAGGTAACCGCGCACATCGAGCTTGGCGCCTTGCTCGAGCACGGTGATCTTGAGGCGATAGGTGTCGCCCTCGTCCGGGTCGAGGATTTCACCATCCGAGTAGACCGTTTCGCCGTTGCGCTTCAGGCCGCTGATGATTTCCATGCCGAGCACCGGCTTGTCGCGGCGCTGGTCACGGCATTTCTCGCATTTGGGGTTCGGGTCTTCGCCAGGCTCGGGAATGATTTTTTCGACCACACCCCGGTACGAACCGTCGGTGGCGCGCGCAATCCTGACCAGCGCCTGCAGCTTGCCGGTCTTGTCGTCGAACTGCTCCCAAAGCCCCGGCAGGGGGTCGGGGGTGTCGGCGGCGAAAGCAGGCAGCGCCTGCAATAGCAAAATTATGAAAAATCCGCGCAAACACCGGACATAAGTCAAAGAAGAGGGTATTTTTAGCATGTTAGACTCGGCTCAGACGCACCGCATACAGGGTGGCGAGGCAACACCATAGCAAATCTGGCGCCAATAGACGCAAGGAAAATCATCGTGGATAAACAGTTGCAAGACGAAATTTGCGCGGCGATCGCCGAACGCTTCGGCGTGGATACGGAGAAGCTGGTGCCGGAGGCGACCATGGAATCGCTCAATATCGACTCCCTGTCGATGATCGAATTCATGTTTGAAATGGAAGACAAACTCGGCATCAATTTATCGGATTCGCGCGAGCCGCTCAAAACGCTGGCCGATATCTATGCCGAAATCGACAAGGCCATGCAGACGAAGCAGGGCGCGTCCGGCAGCTGATGATGCGCGAAGTCTGCATCACCGGCATCGGCGTTGTTGCGCCGATCGGCGTTGGTTATGCGGCATTCCAGGAGGGGCTGCGCGCCGGTCGCAGCGGTATTCGCGCCTTGCCGCGAGCCGATGAGTCGGCGCCGCTCAGGGTTGCCGGTGTCGTCGATATCGCTTTCGCCGATCATCTTGCCGCGCCCAGCATTCCCGGTCTTGATCGCGTGTGCCTGCTCGCTCGCGTTGCGGCCAACCAGGCGATCGCGGATGCCGCAGTGGCTGACAGCTCACAATGGTCCGCGGCCGGCGTGTATGTGGGCACGGGCATCGGCGGGGTCAGTTCTCTGGAAGCGGGCTACGAGGAGTTCTTTGTTCGCGGTGGCGCGCGCATCAAGCCATTGACGGTCGTGCAAGCCATGAACAATGCCGCAGCCGCGCATATCGCCCTCGAGCATCGTTGCCATGGGCCGGTACTGACCTACTCGGTGGCTTGCTCTTCTTCCGCGGTAGCCATCGGCGAAGCCTATCGCGCCATCCGCCATGGCTATGTCGATTGCGCGATTGCCGGCGGCGCCGAGGCCTTGCTGACACCGGGCACCATTCGCAGCTGGGAGGCGCTGCGCACGCTCGCCTTGCCCGACGCAGCCGATCCGGCGGCGTCGTGCAAGCCGTTTTCGAAAAACCGCACCGGGCTGGTCCTGGCCGAAGGTGCGGGCATGGTGGTGCTCGAATCGGTGGAACACGCGAAAGCACGCGGTGCGAGGATTCACGCAATGCTGGCCGGCTACGGTTGTCGTACCGACGCCACGCACATGACCAAGCCGGATGCGGATGGTCAGACCGCCACCATGCTGGCTGCATTGGCCGACGCCGGGTTGGCTGCGGAGGCGATCGACTACATCAATGCGCACGGTACATCCACATTGGCCGGCGACATCGCCGAGACCAATGCCGTCAAGCGGGTATTCGGCAAACGTGCCGAGAATGTGCCGGTCAGTTCCAGCAAATCCATGCACGGCCATTGCATGGGGGCAACCGGCGCCATCGAATTCATCGCCGCACTGGCGGCGCTCGACGGCGGATTTCTGCCGCCGACCATCAATCTGTCGCAGCCCGATCCGGAATGCGACCTCGACTACGTGCCCAACCGCGCTCGCGAAGGCGTCACGCTTGGCAATGTGATGTCGAATTCATTTGCTTTCGGCGGCAGCAACGCGGTGCTGATCGCTTCTCGCCACGACGCCTGATCGCAGCCTCAGGCGCCTTGCGCCTGCGACCACTTTGCCAGCCGGTCGAGGCTGCGCACCAATTGCTGGGGAACGTCGAAGATCATTTTGCCGAGCTTGGCATTGATGCATCGCTTGATGAACATATCGGTTTCGTAGTAGACCGTGTCGCGTTCATTGTCGACCGTGATCATGTGATAGCAGTCGCCGAGCAGGATCAGTTCCTTGTCCTCGGAGCTCACGTTGTCGAAAACGAATTGGGCGTGGCGCGGATGCACGGCTTCGTCCTCCACCGGATGCAGTATCAGCAGGGGATCGTTGACGAGATCGAGCCGCGAGCGCACTTGCCGGATCAACGCGTCGCCTTGCAGCAACTGGTCCAGGGAGATTGATTCACCACCGACCACCGACTGCTTGCGTTCCAGCAGCATCTTTTTCACCATGGAACGCAGGGCGGGGTTCTTGACGCCGTACGGCTCCGATTCGCTTAGGCGATAGCGTTGGTGAAACGGGATCAGTTTCGCCACCGGCAGCAGAAAGCGATACCAGGGAGTGGCCCAGCCGTCGTAGCCCATCGCCGCCGACAGCAACACCAGGGCGGTTACCTGTTCGTGAGTGGCGAGTTCCAAAGCCAGCGTAGCGCCCATGGAAACGCCGACCACCGAAACGGTCCGGTATTCCCCGGCGAGGCGCTGATACTCCCTGCGGGCAAAGGCGGCCCAATCCTGCCAGGGCGTTTCCGGGGTCGCGTAGGCAAATCCCGGGATATCCGGACCGTGCACACTGAGGCCGGACTGCTGTAGGATTTGGCCGAGGCGCGCCACTTCCAGGCTGCTGCCGGCCAGACCGTGTAACAGCAGTACCGCATTGTCTTGCGGCTTGAAAGGGATGCGCGATTCCATGACGGACATGCTACTAAAGAATTCGCACCTGTGGGTGGACGCGTCGTTGCGCACCCGCTACGGGCTGGCGGCGTTGATGCTGCTGGCCGCCTATTTGTTGCGCGTATACGCGGACTCTTGGCTGAGCCCCCATCTGCCCACGCAGTTTTTCCTTCTGAGCGCCCTGTTGACGGCGCTGTGGTTCGGCTACACGCCCGCCCTCATCAGCCTGGTGGTCGGCTGGTTGATAGGTCTGTACTATTTCGTCGAACCTTACGGGCAATTTACCCCGGCCAATATCTACGACATCGTCGTCACCGCCAACGACTTGTTGTCCGGCGTGATCGGCATCGCGGTGATCGAGTATTTGCAGCGGACCAGGTATAGCAAACGTCTGATGCTGGCAGTCTCGGAATCGCGCTATCGGTCCTTGTTGCGCCTGGACAATCACCGGGTACACCAGCAGCGGCTGTCGATGCGGGCGCTGCGCCAGATCAACGATGTGCTCGCTCATCTCGACCGGGTCTTGCTGCTGGTCGACGAGGAGAAGCGCGTATTCGTGCAACCGTTGTTGCAATCGCTGCTGCCGTTGGAAAAAATCGATGCGGCGGCTGACTGGATCACCTGGATAGTGGCTGACGACCGCAAGGCGGTCGAACTAAGCATTGACAGCGTGACGCAGGGCCTGCGCGATTCCTGCGATGTCGCATTTCGCCTGTCCGGCGTGGAATCGGACCAGCAGCCCTTGCAGTGCGCATTTCGGAAACTCTCCGTCGGTTCCGACCGCAGCATCTACGCGTTGCTGCGAAAGCCGCCTCAAAGCCTCCAACCGTAGCCCAGGTAGTACATATTGGCCTTGCGCGTTTCGACGATGGGGCTGGCGGCGGCATAGGCGCCCAGATGCGTGCCGATGACGCCGAAAATGATGGAATTGCGCTTGTCGAGATTGTAGGTGCCGCTGATGCCGAGCGAAGCGTTGGTGCCGGCGCCGGGGTGGAATAGCGCACGCGCGGCGCTCGCTTCGTTTGCCGGCACACCGAAATAATAGTCAGCCACCTTGGCGCTGAGCCGATCGAATGCCAACAGGACGCCAAAGTCCCAGTGCTGGTTTTTCACCAGTGGTTTATAGATCGACGCACGCATCGAATTGCCCCGACTGGTCCGATTGAGGTCGTTGAAATACCCCAGGCTGAAGGCGACGACGTCGAAGTCCCAGTCGAACGTGATACCACCCTCCAGACTGTCGCGGCGGGTCGCCATGCCCGCCAGACGCGCGCCGTCGCCCTTGGCAAAGCCGAAGCGCGGCTCCGCGGCCAGTCCCAGGCCGATTTTCTTGTCGTCGCTCGCCAGCACATAAACGCCGACGCGCTGTATCTCCACGTAAAACGTTTCGTTGTAGTCGATCGATAGCAGCGGGATCGGCCAGACGCGGTTGCCATTACCGCCGGTATATTTGGGGAAAACAATCGGCCCGAAAGCCGCCGTGCCGTTCCAGCCTTCATGTCGGTCTGGGTCCGCAGTCTGAGCAAGGGTGATGCAAGCGGTTGCGCAGACCAGGACCAGGACCAGCCGGCGGCAGTAGCGGGCAGCGCAGGAAATGCGGGATAGATTCATTGCGATCCTTTTTCGACCACTTGCTCAGTGCGGTCAGCGGCAGTCGCCGCTTGCAGGAACGACAATACGCCACGGCTGACGAGATCGCGGTCATTGTCGATGCACACCATATGGTAACTGTTATTCAACCAGGCAATTTCGCTCTCCTGCTCGCCCAAATGGCGCTGCAGCCATTCGGCGGAACGGTCGCTGGTCAAGTCGTCCTCGCGGGAGTGGATGATCAGGCTGCGGCAGGCGGGGCGTTGCCGGCTTTGCAACAGGCGGTTGCGCAACACATCGATTTCGCGCACGCAACCGAGCGGAACGTAGCGGTAGTGATAGCTCTCGTCACGGGCGAATTTTTCCACCACGATGGCGCGAATGCGTTCGTCCTTGACCCCGAAAGGATCTTCCTCTTCGACCTTGATCAGCTTGCAGGCGAGGGAGAACCGGTACAGAGGGTATCGAAGCGCGTAAAACCACGGCACATTCCAGCCATCGATAAATACCGGCGCGGAAATGAGAATCAACCTGCCGGTCAGTGAGCCGGCACGTTTGGCGACTTCCAGCGCCACCAGCGCACCTAGGCTGATCCCCATTATGTGCACGACCTCATAACGCAACTGCAGTTTTTGCAGGTGGGCCGCCGCCGCGTCGATCCAGTCGTCCGCGCGCACATGCAGCAGGTCTTCCGGATGCCCGCGGTGCCCGGGCAGGGTGAGCGGCTGTGGATCGAATCCATTCGAACCCAGCACCTTGTACAGCGGGCCGAAGTCGTGCTCGCTGCCGCCGATGCCGTGCACCATCATGACCGCGGGACGCCGGCTGGCAGCGGCGTCTGTCGCGGCCGCTGCTTCGGCGCGATACAGCTTCAGTTTGCCGCGCTTGCGCGCGCCGGCGAGTTGCACGCTACCGCGAACGCTGTCGATGGCGCCTTCGAACGAGGTAATACCGCTGACCTTGATCTGCACCGGTGCGTAATGGCCGTCCGCCAGCATGGCGCGCACGCGCAAGTCCGGCGGCGATTCGTCTCCACCGGCGACGATTTGCAAATACTCGGCAAAGCGGCCCTGGTCGCCGGGATGGATGCGCTCGGACCAGAGCGGTACAGTCGAAATTGCAGCGGCCGGGACACCGAAGTGCGCCGCCGTATTGCCGGACCAGGAGATCTTTTGCGAAGGTAGTTTTACCTCGTACTGCAGCAGCCGCGCGTTGGTCAGGGTCGACTCGTAGCGTGCCTTCCAGGCTTCGATCTGTGCCAACTGGCGCCTCAGTTCTCCTCCCAGGGCGGCGGTCAAGGCGCTCAGCACGGCGGCCGCGGAAAGGTACCAGCGTAACTGGATCGTCTGTTCCACCGTGACGGCGGGGTGAGTCCATAGCCGGCCGCCGTAAGATAGAAACAGCAGTTCCAACACGACCAGCGTGACCGTGGCCACAACCGCCCCGCGCGACGGCCACAACAGGCTCAGCGCGACCGCGCACAGTAGCGGCAGGTAGGTAAGCCACCCCAGGCTGGCTTCCCACCCCGGCCGCTGCCCGCTTACCCCGGCGACCGCCACGGAGCCGGCAATCAATCCCAGCCAGAATACGAGTCCCAGCCAGCGATCGCGCTGCGCCGGCACGGCGGCGGCGACCGGCGCCGGTTGCAAACGCATCTGCAGGTATGGAATGGCGATCAAGGCCCCCGACAGGCTGGTGCTGAACCATTCCAGCAACACAGTCGCGAAGCGGCCGTCGGTTTCCATCGCGGCGACCAGCCAGCCACCCGCGGGGGCAAGCAGCAAGGTGTGCATGCAGGCGGCCAGCAACACCAGTACCAATGGCTGCGCGCTGCCGGACCATCCGTAACGGTGTTTGACGATGTAGCGCGCCGTCATGAATACGGCAAAGCCATCGGCGAAGACGAACGTGATCGCCGGCAGCCAGGGGGCGCCGAGCAGCCACATGAACAGGCCGGCGGCCATCACGCCGGCGACATTCACCACGCGCCAGTGCTGGCGTGGCGTGGTGACCAAGGTGGCCACCC
>CAZCKI010000159.1:0-7652 GCA_964498815.1 uncultured Burkholderiales bacterium | reverse complement strand
TTGTGCACCGCCCGTGATGGCGCGGCGCACAGGAGGCACAGCGTGAATCAAAACCACATGGCGAAGCGCAGTCCAAACTGGCGCGGTGCACCGGCAAAACGCAAACCGGAGTTGATGGCCGCTACATAGTGCTGATTGGTGAGATTGGTTCCGTACAGCGTCCAGGTGTAGCTGTCGCGCTGCCAGGCAACCTGCCCATTGAGGATATTGCGGCTCTCGATGCGATCGCCCCGGATCGTGTCCTCGAACAGAGTGGCCCATTGCTTGGAGACGTGCCCGTAACTGAGGCGCGGTGTAATGGTGCCGTTGCCGGTATGAATCTCCCGCTGCACGCCAAAATTAAATGTCAGATTCGGCGCGTAGGTTTGATCCTGGCCCTTTAATGCGCGGCAGCTGGCAGTGGCAGGCCCGGTAAACGGATCGCAGGCCACGAATGAACCGATTCTCGGGTCGACCGCATAGAAACGACCCAGTTTGCTGTTCATCACGCCGAGGCCGCCATCGAGCTTCCAGTCACCGAACTTGGCTTGCGCCTGCGCTTCGAATCCGGAAATCTTCGTTGTGTCGGGTACATTCAGTTCGAAACCGAATGAGGGGAAGGCCGGATAGCCGATGATCACCTGGAAATTCTTGTAGTCGTTATGGAACGCTGTGAGCTGCGTGTGCAAGTCGCCGCCCAGCCAGATCGACTTCCAGCCGAGTTCATAGCTTTTTACTTTTTCCTCGTCGAATGGAGCCGGCAAGCCGAGGCCGACCGGGACGTTCAATCCGCCAGGGCGGAAACCGGAGGCGGCGAAGGCATACAGGAATTGCTTGTCGTCCACCTTGAAGTTGAGCGCGACCTTGCCCGAGAAGTTGGAGTAGCTTGCGGTCTGGACATCGTTCAAAGGGAGGCCGTATTGAACGACGGAAACGGTGTTGGACGTACTGCTTCGCGTTTGGCGTCCGCCCACTTCGAGTTCCAGGCGGTCGGACAGATCGAAACCGAGTTTGCCGAACACCGCCGAGGTCTTCTTCGGATTGGTGCCGTCCAATACGTACTCGCTGGCAGGATTCCCCGGCGGTACGCCGATCACAAACTCTTTCGCAGGAAAGGTGAGGGTGTCCTTCTGCCAGTAGGCGCCCAGAATCCACTTCATCCAACCGGAATTTGGCGAGATGAGGTTGAACTCCTGCGAATAGATCCTTTCATCCACCGAATCCCGGAAGGTATTGTTGCCGGTCCTGGTACCGTCCAGGTCTGCCCGGTACGAGGTGTTGCCGGTCTGATACCCGCTGATCGAACGGAACTTGACGCCGCCGGCGAATTGGTAGTCGACAGACAATACGGAGCGGGTGAGCTGGTCCAAGGCCTTCAGTTCGGCATTGGCCGTCACATTGAACAGATCGTTGGTGGCATTGACGGGATCGGCCGGATACGCACCCATGTCGAGGTGACTGTAGTCGGTCTTGAACAGCACGGTCAGCGCGGAGCTGGGTTGCCACAGCACGCCAAGCCGGGCGCTGCGCATGCGCATGCGCGCATTGGTACCCGTGTAGGGACCGCTGATATTCCAGAAACTGCTGCGGTCTTCGTCGTTGAATGAGATGCGGGCGGCCAGTGTGTCGGTGATCGGGACGTTGAGCGCGCCTTGCAGGCCGATATCGCTGTAGTTGCCGATCTGTGCTTGCACGTAGCCCGAGTTGCCGCCGCCGATGACCGGGTCGTTCGAGGTCACGAAGACTGCGCCGCCGGTGGCGTTCTGGCCGACGAAGGTTCCTTGCGGGCCGCGCAATATTTCCACAGTCGCGATGTCGTAGTAGGGTTCTTCGGCGAAGTAGCCGGGAAACGTGGCAACGCCGTCGCGGTAGGTGACGACACCCGTGGTGGTCTGCGAGTTGTGCTCGCCCTTGCCGATACCACGGATGTTGAAGTCGATACCCTGGCCGAAATTGTTCACGGTCGCCGACGGTGTGGCGAACATGAGCTGATCTACCAGGCCGACACCTTTATTGGCCAGATCATCACCGCTGAGCACCGTTGCCGAGATCGGAGTGATCTGCAGCGGCTTGCTGCGACGCTCCGCGGTGACGACGATGGTTTCGAGTTGTTTGACGTCCTGCTTTTTCTCATCCACTTTGTTCTTGGCTTCCGGTACCGCCTCTTGGGCCAGCACGAATCCAGACCAAGGAAAAACCAACAATAAGCTCGCACACAACACACGTTTTTTCGAGATCTTAGTTTTCATGTCTACTCCTCCAGGAATCGGCAATGAAGCACCGGACATTGGTTCGGCCATTCAGGCTCATATGCGCCGGATATCGCCCCGGCAATCCAATTAGGTATCATTTTCAGCATCATGTCAATATTCACTCACGAGAGAATGATATTTCCGGGCCAATGTTAGGCTCGATTGGCCGGACCAGGTAAACCACGCGTTTTCGACCATGGTGCCGCCCAAGTCCGCCAAGCCAATCCATCCGGCCCCGTCTCTGGACACCGATTCACCTACCTGCCTAGATACCCATGGGTCACCGCGTCTTTGGCATTTGTGCGCTGCAACGATTAGAATGCACTTGTTTATTCCAAGCGTTTGAATTGACGCGGCTTTTTTGCCCCCAAAATCGGCATTTTTCGATCAAGAATCGGCGGTTTCGCGGGATTCCGCAGCAGGACTCCCGCAAAACCCTTGTATGCTACGCAGCCATCCTGCAGGCCATGACATGAGCATCGCTTCCACCACCGACATCATCGACGACATCCGCCGCGGGCGGATGGTGGTGCTGGTCGATGAAGAGGATCGCGAGAACGAGGGTGACATCGTGATGGCAGCCGATTTCGTGACGCCGGAAGCGATCAACTTCATGGCCACCCACGCGCGCGGCCTGATCTGCATGCCGATCAGCGAGGCCAAGGCGCGCGCACTCAATTTGTTGCCGATGGTGGCGGACAACCGCACGCCGCACGGTACCGCCTTTACCGTGTCGATCGAGGCCGCGACCGGTGTCACCACTGGCATCTCGGCCGCAGATCGTGCGCGCACCATCCAGGCGGCCAATGCGCGCAACGCCGGCGCCGAGGACATCGTCCAGCCCGGCCACATCTTTCCGCTGATCGCGCGCGAAGGCGGTGTACTGGTGCGCGCCGGGCATACCGAGGCGGCCTGCGATTTGGCGCAACTGGCGGGACTCACGCCATCCGGCGTGATTTGCGAAGTGCTGAACGCAGACGGCAGTATGGCGCGGCTTTCCGACCTGATTCCGTTCGCCGAAAAGCACGGTCTCAAGGTCGGCACCATCGTCGACCTGATCCGCCATCGTTCGCTGACCGAAACGCTGGTGGAAAAAGTCAGCACGCGCGAGATTAGTACTCCCTATGGACCCTTCACGCTGCACGTGTTCCACGACCGCACCGCCGACGAAGTGCACCTGGCGCTGACGCGCGGCGACATCCATCCCGAAGTGCCGGTGCTGACCCGTGTGCACCAGCCCTTCACTTCGCTGGATTGGCTGGACCACGACGTCGGCCGCCATTCGTACAGCGTGGCGGAGGCGATGCGCGTGGTTTCGCTGGAGGGCACTGGAGTCATCGTGCTGCTGCGCGAAAAGGAAACCGCCGGGTCGCTATTGCAACGCTTCGGCACCGACGAAGCGACGGCCAAGCGCAATATGAAATGGGACCCGCGCCTGCACGGCGTCGGCGCGCAGATTTTGCGCGCGCTCAACGTGCGCAAGATGCGGGTGCTGGCGCGTCCCAAGCAAATTCCGTCGATGGCGGGCTTCGACCTGGAAGTGGTCGAATACGTCGCCCCCGGGCAAGAACGCAAATTGAAGGCTGTCTAAGGTGAAAGTGAACAATTGATGGGAAACAATTCGGCCGCAACGGCGCACCATGCGAATGGGCGGGGCTTGGTCATCGGCGTGGTGCACAGCCGCTTCAACGAAGCCATCGTCACCAAAATGACGGCGGCGTGCGTAGAAGCGCTGGAGCAGGCCGGGGTCGACCCGGCTGACGTGGAGCTGTTGAGCGTTCCCGGCGCCCTGGAAATTCCGATCGCCTTGCAGGCGATGGCGCTCACCCACAAATACGATGCGCTGATTGCCATCGGCGCGGTGGCGCGCGGCGAAACCTATCATTTCGAAATCGTCGCCAACGAATCCTGCCGCGGCGTGATGGATGTGATGCTGGAAACCGGCGTGCCGATCGCCAACGGTATTTTGACGGTCGATACCGAAGCGCAGGCGTTGGAGCGCGTCGCGGAAAAGGGCGTGGACTGCGCCAAGGTGGCGGTGGAAATGGCGCGCCGCATCGCCGATATCGGCAAGACGGGCACACGATGAAAAGCGCCCGCCGTCGCTCGCGCGAATTTGCCTTGCAGGCCATTTATCAATGGCAACTGGCCGAGCCCACCTGGCTCGAACTCAAAAAGCAGTATGCCGCTGCCGACAGCTTCGACAAGGCCGATGCCGACCTGTTCGCCACGCTGGTCAAGGGTGTGCTCAAGAACAGCGATGAGCTCGCCGAACAACTGGCGCCCTTCGTTGACCGGCCCTGGGCCGAGATCAGTCCGGTCGAGCGCGGCATCCTCTGGATTGGCGCCTTTGAGCTCGACGCGATGCCGGAAACTCCCTTGCGCGTCATCATCAACGAATCGATCGAACTCGCCAAATCTTTCGGCGGCACCGATGGGCACAAATACGTGAACGGCGTGCTCGACAAATTCGCCGCCGTACGCCGCGCCGAGGAAGTGGCCGCGCAAGCGCCGCGCGAGATTAAGCCGCGCGAGCAAAAAGTCGCCAAGGCCGCGCCGACGGTGAAGGTGAAGGCGCGCCGTTCCGTCAAGGGCTGACGACAGGCTGGCGCGATCCATGACGCCCGAATTCGATCTGATCGCGCGTCACTTCACGCGGCCGGTCACTGCCGCCAAGCTCGGCGTGGGCGACGACTGCGCCTTGTTCTCCTGGGCGCCCGGGCGCGATGTCGCGGTGTCCACCGATACCCTCGTTGCGGGTACGCATTTTTTTGCCGATACCGACCCCGAAACCTTGGGCCACAAGGCACTGGCGGTCAATCTGTCCGACCTCGCCGCGATGGGTGCTGCGCCCAAGTTTGTAACGCTGGCGCTGACGTTGCCCGAGATCGATCACAAATGGCTGGCCGCTTTCGCGCGCGGCTTTTATCTGCTCGCCAACCAGTTCGGCGTCGAATTGATCGGCGGCGATACCACGCGCGGGCCACTATCGATGACGCTGACCGTGATCGGCGAGGCCGATCCGAACAAGGTGTTGCGCCGCGATCACGCCCACGAGGGCGACGAGGTGTGGATTTCCGGGGACTTGGGGGGTGCTGCGCTGGCGCTTAGACATGTGCGCGGCGAAGTTCAGCTTTCTTCCGATGAGTGGGAGATTGCCGCGGGGCGCTTGCATCGCCCGCTGCCGCGCGTCGGCCTCGGTCTCGCCCTGCGAGGACTGGCGCACGCCGCCATCGACATTTCCGATGGACTGCTCGCCGACCTCGGCCACGTCTGCGAGCGCTCGATGCTGTCCGCCTCGCTGGACTGGCAGGCGATTCCGCGCTCAATGGCACTGGCCGCCATGCCGGAGCAATTGCAAATGGATTGCGCGCTGGCAGGCGGCGACGACTACGAGCTTTGCTTCACAGCGCCCCCTTCGGCGCGTTCCGCGATCGAGGCAGCCGGCCGTGAACTGTCGCTGCCGATTGCGCGAGTAGGCGCAATGAAGTCCTTTACCGGCGCGGCGTCGCCGGTCGAAGTGCTAGACGCGAGCGGCCGCAAGATCCTCATATTGCGGACCGGCTACGATCATTTTGGCGGTGCATCGGCATGACGCCCGATCGCAAATTTCTGTTGTCTCATCCGGCGCATTTCCTGGCGCTGGGATTCGGCGCGGGATTGATGAAGCGTGCGCCAGGGACCTGGGGAACGCTGGTGGCATTCCCGATATATTTCCTGTGCGATGCACTGGCCGGTACGCCGGCGGTGGCGGCGGCGGGGGCGGTGCTGTTCGTGGCCGGTTGTTACGCGGCGGAGGTCACCGGCCGCGACCTCGGCGTGTCCGATCACGGCGGTATCGTCATCGACGAGATCGCCGCATTCCTGTTGGTGCTGGCGTGCGCGCCGTCGTCGCGGGGCGGACTGGCGCTGGCGTTCATCCTGTTTCGCGTGTTCGACATCGCCAAGCCTTGGCCAATCGGCTGGGCGGACCGAAGCATCAAGGGCGGCTTCGGCGTCATGTTCGATGATTTGCTGGCGGCGGGTTATGCGATCCTCGGGCTGATCGGCGCGCAATACCTGCTGAAAGGCGGCCTGTCGTGAGTCGACGCGCCGATTGGCCGTACCCGCGCTTCTTCGCTCATCGCGGTGGTGGCGCGCAGGCGCCGGAGAATACGCTGGCCGCCATGAAGGAAGGCCATGCTGCCGGCTATGCGGCGGTCGAATTCGATGTGCAGCTTTCGCGCGATGGGATCGCCGTGTTGATGCACGACGACACACTGGAACGCACCAGCACCGGCACCGGCTTGCTGGTCGAGCAATCCTTCGATGACCTGGCGCGGCTCGATGCCGGCAGCTGGTTTGGAGGCGCGTTTCAAGGTGAGCCGATCGCCCGCTTCGATGCCGTTGCAAATTACTTGCAAAGTGTCGGTATGGCAGCCAACGTCGAGATCAAGCCGCCGGAGGGGCATGAGCTTGCACAGGGTGCCGTGATCGCGCGGCTGTGCGCTGCGCTGTGGGGGCAGGCGGTTCCGGCGCCGTTGGTATCGTCGTTCAGTGCCGAAGCATTGCGTGCGGCCTGGCGCGCCGCGCCAACACTGACCTTTGCCGTGCTGGCCGAGAAGCCGGATGCCGCGCATCTCGCACTGGTGGACGAATTGGGGGCGGTCTCTCTGAATTGCCATCGTGACAATATCGATGTAGGGACGGTTGCCCAATTGCACGAGCAGGGGGTCCGCGTTCTTTGCTATACCGTCAATGAACCGGAACACGCGCGCGAACTATTTGCGATCGGCGTGGATGGGGTGTTTACCGACAGGCTGGATGAAATGGCGCTGGCTTTCCCCGGGGACTTTCCGGGCCGCAAAGCTTAGTAGGACTTGATACCGCCGCCGGGGCGCATGTCGACGGCAGCAGGCTCATCCTCGACCGCTTCGATGAGTTCTTCCTGCTCGGCAACCTCGAGATAGCCTTCCGCCTGCAATTCGCGCAGGTGACCGTCGATGCGGTCGGCGAATTCGCCGCATTTGGCGAGAATTTCGGCGAGGCTGGACTGGCCGTCGACCATGATGAGGGCGGTACGCAAGCGCGGCGAGAGGCCGTGCTTGCGGGATTCCATTTCCTCGATGCCCTTGACCGTCTTGACCGGAATGCTGTCTGCGTCCATCGTCGTCGCCCTTTGTTGCCATTCGCCGCGTTGCTGGAAACTTGACCTGCGTCATCAGCAGGCCGCGCATTGTAGGCACGGAAATGCGTTTTGTCCATGCTCTCAAAGCATGCCGTTTTCCGCCGCGTAAAAGCGTTGCCGGCGAGGCACTTCGCCCGCATTGTTTCATCAAACTGTCAAGAGAACTTGCTAAATGACTGATTCGGTGCTAATAAGGAAGGCCGTGCGGTCTCGATAGCCCGTCCGGTACCTTATTCGCAGGGCAGTGGGAACGA
>CAZCKI010000158.1:0-7659 GCA_964498815.1 uncultured Burkholderiales bacterium | reverse complement strand
ACAAAGGATGGTTTCTGGCCGAATCGGTGAAATTGGCTCACAGATAGGGTGGGCAAGCTTACAGCAGCGTGTCGGCGACGGGGGCCGCGAGGCGCTTGCTGCGCGGAGCGGGTTCGCCGCGCATTTCGTGGTCGGGGTAAGCGACGCACATGGCCTTCGCTTCCGCGGGGGTGGCGTTGAGCCAGCGGTCGTAGTCGGCGCGCTTCACGATCACCGGCATGCGCTTTTCGTCGCCGGGCGCGTGCATGCGCGACAGCAGCGCATTGGCGGCTGCGTTCACCGTGATGATCGAAAAAGATTCGATGGTCCGGCCCTCGTGCACCCACTGCTCCCAGATGCCGCCCAGCGCGA
The DNA here is from genome assembly GCA_964498815.1 of uncultured Burkholderiales bacterium. GTDB lineage: Bacteria > Pseudomonadota > Gammaproteobacteria > Burkholderiales > Usitatibacteraceae > UKL13-2. Next base: position 7,308 of record CAZCKI010000158.1, on the reverse strand, counting down.
ACGGCGCGCCGTCGGCGAGGGCGATGCGCCAGCGCACCGGCTTGCCGGATTCGTAGCAATTTTCATAAAACGCTTCCACGGGGATCAGGCAAAACTGGCGGTCGCGCCACGGACCTTTGAAGCTCGCCAATGTGGCTGCGGTCTCGGCGCGCGCGTTGTGGGTGTAGCGACGCTCCTTGACGGTGGCTTCCTTGGCCCAGCGCGGCAGCAGGCCGAAACGCGCGGCGATGCATTCGCGGCCGGGCGCGGTGCCGCCGTCGGCGCGCACGACGATGTTGCGGATCACCGGCGCATCGTTCATCGGATAGGTGTCGGACTTCACCTCCACCGGGCCCAGGTCGACGCCGAACAGCGATAGCAGGGCGCGGGCATCGCCGGCCGGTTGGAAATTGGCGCACATAAAGCGATTGTATGCGAGCGGCGTGCGGTGCTCGCCGAAAAGCCGACGCCGACGGTCGGCATGCTGGCCGCAGTGGCGTTTAAGGTCGGCGAGCCGGAGGCGGTAGCGTTGAGATTCGCGACCTTGGTGGAAAAATTGGCGTTCAAGGCGCCGCTGATGACGGCGTTGCCGGCAAAGGTGCTGCCGGTATCCTGGACATTGGCGAGCGAGAGATTGCTGGCGCCGGTCTGGGGAAGCACGATACCGCCCGACGGATGGCAACCGTCAAGGAAGCACGGCGTCCAGGCATGCAATCAATCGCTGGATTTCGGCCACCGTGTTGTAGTGCACCATCGACACCCGCACCACGCCGCCTTGCGACTCCAGTCCCAGCGACTCGATCAGGCGCCGCGCGTAGAAATCGCCGAAGCGGATGCCGATGTTGGACTGGTCGACGTGGCGGACAATCGTCTCGGAGTGGGTGGCGTTGACGACGAAGCTGATGGTCGGCATGCGCTTGCCCTTCGTCACCTCATTTCCCACATCCGGCATACCGATGATGCGCACCTGCGACTTGTCGCGAAGAAAGGCAAGCAGTTCCTCGGCGAGCAAGTCCTCCTGCGCTGCAAACAGGTCGAAGGCCGCCTGCATTTTTTGCCGGCGCGTGCCGGTGGCGCCGTGGCGCTCGCCCGCTTCCACCAGGTATTCGCCGATCCCCGCTGCACCGTGCGAGAGCTCGAAGTTGACGTTGCCCGGCTGCAATTTGTACGGCAGGTCGTTGGCACCGATGAAGTAGTGATTGAGTCCGGGCAGTCCCAGCAGCAAATCGCGTTTGCCCCATAGCACCGCGTAGTGCGGGCCATAGACTTTGTAAAAGCTGAACACGTATACGTCGGCGCCGCTCGCCTGCACATCCACCAGGCGGTGCGGCGCATAAGCGACACCATCGACGCAGAGACGCCCGCCGACGGCGTGTACCTTGGCGGCGACCTCGGCTACGGGATTCACGGTGCCCAGTACATTGGAAGCGTGCGTCATCGCCACCCATTTGGTGCGCGCACTCAATAACTGGTCCAGGTCGGAGAGTTCCAGCGCCAGCGATTCCCGGTTGACCTGCCAGACTTTCACGACCGCACCCGCCTGCTGGAGGCGCATCCAGCCGCCGACATTGGCCTCGTGGTCGGTATTGGTGACGATGATTTCGTCGCCGCGCCGGATGCCGGGAAGCAGCGCCTGGGTGAGCAGGAACATGAGCAGCGTGGTCGATCCAGCCATCACCACTTCTTCGTCGTGGCCGGCGTTGATCAGCTCGGCGACCGCGCGTCGCGCCGCCAATACCTTTTCCGTGGCGGCCGCGGACTGCGCGTAACTCGCGCCGAGCTGCACCGAGGAACCGAGCATATAGTCCCGCACCCGGTCGGCCACGCGCCGCAGCACCTGCGAACCGCCGGCATTGTCGAGATAGACGCAATCGTCGGCGAGGGCGGGAAATTGGGCGCGTACCCAGTCAAGGTTCAATGGAGTCATGAGGAATAATGGATGGAATCAAAGTGAGCAGGTAGGACTACGAGTCGTGCAGCGGCGATTCAAAATGGTCGTCGAAGGCGCCTGGCATGCGGGACGCTGACGCCAAAATTGGGATGCTGGCGAATACAAAAAAAGACGAGCCGGCCAATAGACCAATTGCTGTCCTGGCATCAAGTGGTGCAGACGATGACCAAGTTACTTCTCCCAAGTACATAAGTACCCCCATGCAAATAGCCCCGATGATTATGGAGGTCCACCATAGCCAGGTCGGGCACCAGAAAACCAGCTGCTTCATTTCTCTGATTGATAGTCCGTCAGTATTCTTTTGACCGGGGGCGACATTGCGCACCAGCCGGGCATAGTCATTTAAGACCAGCAAGGAAGCAAAAAACACCAACATTCCGGTCACGAATATATACGGTAGCAATTTCTCTACAAAGGAAAGACTCATTACCTGCAGCGAAAGCAAGCAGGCACCGACAAACCCTGTAACGCCCAATATTGTTGCAACGACTTCACACCATCGCATGAGTTTCTTATTTTCGCTAACAATGATCATCCAGATCAGCCTCCGGCAATGAATTGAGATACTGCGATTTGCTGCGCTGCAATAAGGTGCAATAGTCGCTGATTCGGCTATTCTGTGACTGTAGTACATCAGCAGTTTATCTTTTTGCTTGAACAACCCGGACTCGATTGGAATTGGGAGCGCCATGAAAAACGCTTTGATGCCCCGTATTTGCCGCTATTTTGTTGTGCTGATCGCCCCATTTTTGGCTGGCTACGCAATTGCCGCTGCAGATATCGTCTCCGCCAAACGCCCGATCGACCACGCCGATTTCGACAGCTGGAAAAGCATCGCCACCCCGGTGCTGTCGCGCGACGGAAGATGGCTCGCCTATTCGTACCAGCCGCAGGACGGCGACGGCGAACTGGTGTTGCGCGAGCTCGCCACCGGCAAGGAAAGCCGCGAGCCGATCGGCGCGCTGCCGCCGCCCATCCTCACGCCCAATGAAGAAAACCCGGATGCGCCACCGATGCCGCGCGCCATCAAGGTCTATTTCACCAGCGACAGCCGCTTCCTGGTGGCGACCACCTTTCCGTACAAGGCGGAAGTAGTCGCGGCACGCAAGGCCAAGAAAAAACCGGAAGAGATGCCGAAGGGCGGACTCCTGGTGGTCGATCTTTCCAGCGGCGCCGGCTCGCGCATCGCCAATGTAAAGAGTGTGCAGGTGCCGGCCAAGGGCGGGAGCGTGATTGCGATCCAGAAAGAGGAAGTGAAGGCTGAACCCGCCAAAGCGGCCGAGCCGAAGGTGGTTGCCGCCAAGGCCGATGCGGACGATGAGGCATCGGATCAGGCCGCTGCGCGTGCGCCCGCGCCTGCCGACAAGAAAGAGTTCGGCACCGACCTGATCGTGCGTGACCTGGCCGGCGGCAGCGAGCGCGTGTTGGGCGATGTGGCCGAGTACAGCCTTTCGCGCGACGGCAACAACTTGCTCTACACCGTTGCCTCGAAGACCGACACCGACAACGGTGCGTATCTGCTTTCGACCCGCGAGGCGGGCGCCAAACCGGTTGCGTTGTTGAGCGGCAAGGGAAAGTATCTCAAGCTGAGCTGGGATCGCGAGCAGACGCAGGCCGCCTTTGTCAGCGACCACGACGATGCCGATGCCAAGGCGCCGCAGTTCAAGGTCTATCACTGGTTGCGCGGCAGCACCGCCGCCAACGAATTGGCGGCGGCCGGCATCCCCGGCTTTCCCGCCGGCATGACGGTGAGCGACAAGGGTCCGGCCGGTACGCTCGCGTTTTCGCGCAACGGCAAGAAATTGTACGTGCCGGCGGCGGCGCCCGGCAAGGCGCCGCGCGGGCCCGATGCGGGTCCTGTCGATGAGGAAAAAGTGACGGCGGATTTGTGGCGCTGGAACGACGACGTGGTGCAATCGGTGCAAAAGGTGCGCGCCACCCAGGAGCGCAACCGCAGCTATCGCGGCGTGTTCGACCTCGCCTCACGCGCCTATGTGCAAATTGCCGACGCCGCCATGCGCACCGCCTCCTTCTCCGACGACGGCACTCGCGCCGTCGGTGCCGATGACTCGGCCTACCGGCGCATGACCGACTACGACGGCGCTTACGCCGATCTCTATGTGATCAATACCGAGACGGGGGCGCGCAAACTCGCCGTCAAGCAACTGCGGCAGGCAGGCCGTGCAGCGACCACGCAGGACCAGTGGTCTCCGGACGGCAAGTGGCTGGTCTATTTCCAGAACAAGCACTGGCATCTGCTCAACAGCGCCGACGGCAGCCATCGCAACCTCACCGAAAAGCTAGTCGCCAAGGTGTTCGATGAAGACCACGACACCCCCGAACCGGCCGGTCCCTACGGCGCCGCCGGCTGGGTGAACGACAGCAGCTCGCTGCTGGTATACGACCGTTTCGACGTATGGCAATTGTTCGTCGACGGCCGCGCCGCGAAAAATCTCACCCATGGTGTCGGCCGCAATACCAAGATCCGCTTTCGCGTGCAGCGCGTCGAGCCGATCGAGGAGGGCGAGGAAGAGCGCGGTTTCGACGCCGCCAAGACCTTGGTGCTGCGCGGCGAAAGCGAAGAGACGCGCGCGACCGGTTTCTACTCGACCAAGCTGTCGGCCGCCACGCCGCCGTCGCGGCTGATCTGGGGCGACAAGAGTGTTCGCTACGTCGGTCGTGCGCTCGACGCGGACGTGCTGATGATGACCGCACAAAGATTCGACACGTTTCCCGACCTGCACATCACCACGTCGAGCTTTGCCAAGGTGGAGAAGGTCAGCAACGGCGCGGCGCAACAGGCGCCGTTCCTGTGGGGCAGCGGCGAATTGATGCCCTTCACCAGCGCCAAGGGCGTGAAGCTGCAGGCGGCGCTGTACAAACCTGCCAACTTCGACCCAAAAAAGAAATACCCGTTGATGGTCTACATCTACGAGCGGCTGTCGCAAGAGGTGCACAGTTTCAAGCCGCCGCTACCGAGCCATAACATCAATTTCTCGCAATACACCAGCAACGGCTACCTGGTGATGACGCCCGACATCGTCTACACCACCGGCTACCCCGGCCGCAGCGCGATGGAGTCGGTGCTGCCGGCGATTGCTGCTTTGGTGAAGCAGGGCTTCGTCGATGAAAAAGCGATCGGCATCCAGGGTCACTCCTGGGGCGGCTACCAGATCGCCTATATGGTCACGCAGACCAATGTGTTCCGCGCCGCCGAGGCCGGCGCGCCGGTCGGCAATATGACCAGCGCCTATTCCGGCATCCGCTGGGGCACGGGACTGCCGCGCCAGTTCCAGTACGAGCAATCGCAAAGTCGCATCGGCAAGCCGTTGCAGGAAGCGCCGCAACTGTTCCTGGCCAATTCACCGGTGTTTCACGCCAAGAACGTGAAAACGCCGCTACTGATCCTCGCTAACGACAACGACGACGCGGTGCCGTGGTACCAGGGCATCGAATTGTTCCTGGCGCTGCGTCGCTACCAGAAAGAGGCGTTCTACTTCAATTACAACGGTGAGTTCCACGGCCTGCGCCGCCGCGCCGACCAGAAGGATTATGCGCGGCGCATGCAGCAGTTTTTCGATCACTACCTGAAGGGCGCACCGGCTCCGGAGTGGATGCAGAAGGGCATTCTCTTTATCGATCGCGACGAGGAGAAGATCGTATTTCCGAAAATGAAGGTGACTGGCGCAGCGAAGTAGCCTGCCGCCGCGTCAGCCCGGCTCGTCCTGGCCGACCTCGATGAAGGATCCGAGGTCGGTTTCATGGCGGGTCAGATTATTGAATGTAAGATCGAGCGCTTCGTATTCCGCTGCAAAGCGGGCGCGAAATGACCGGTAGTCCTCGATGCTTTGCCAGCGATCGACCGTCAGGTAGCGCCCCGGCGTTGCGCGATCCTGTAGCAGCAGCGTTTCGATATAACCGGGATGCCGACGGAACAAGGCGACCCAGCCGCCGTCCGGGCCGTACTGAAGGCGAAACTCGGTCTCCCGTTCGGATGGCACCAGAAATTCCCAGACATAGCTGTAGTGAAGACTCATCGCGTTGCAATGGGGAGGGCCGCCCCGGTTCCCAAGCGGAGGCCGAACGCCGACTCGATCACCGCCCGCGCTTCCGCGCCGTCCCATTCCTTGGCGCCGTAGAATTTTTCGATGACGCGGCCCTTGGCGTCGACCAGCAAAGTGACCGGTATGCGGTCGGCGCCGAGCATGTTTTCCAGAAACAAATGGTCGTCGATGAAATGACGGAAACTGGTGTTGGCTCTTTTCAGGTAGGCCTTGGCGACCTCGGGATAGTCATCGGTGGAAATGCCGATGACGGCAAATTTGCCGCCGGCGCGGCGCGACACGCGCTCGAGCGAGGCCATCTCGTCGCGGCACGGTCCGCACCAGCTGGCCCAGACATTGATGATGAGCGGCTTGCCACGATAGGCGGAGAGTTTTGCGTCCGGCCCGTTCAGCCCGCGCATGGCGGCTTCGCGCAGCGTGCCGCCAGCGAGTACTTCGCCGGGCGTCTCGGCTGCCGCAGACACAGCCAGTAACAAGACGAACAATGTCAAAGCGTATTTCACCAGCGGGAGTCTAGCAGGGAGCAGCCGGCGCCGGCGCATGCACACGGTGCGAAGCCGGGGCGGATACAATGCGCACAGGCCCGTATTCCCAAGCGGAGGACGCATGAAAGAAATCCCGGTTGTATACGTCGAGATTCCGTCGAAGAACTACGACGCTTCCAAGGCGTTTTACCAAAAGGTGTTCGGTTGGGGCCTCGCCGATTTCGGGCCGACCTACAGTTCGACCTTGACGCTGGGCGTCAACGTCGGTCTGCAAGGGGACGGCGGCGAATGTACCCAGGCGCCGCTCACCGTACTGGAAGTGACCGATCTCGAGGCGGCCCTGCGCGAGGTGATCGACGCCGGCGGCACGGTTACGCGGCCGATTTTTTCCTTTCCCGGCGGACGGCGTTTCCAGTTTCGCGATCCCAGCGGCAACGAGCTTGCGGTGATGCAGGCGGAGTGACCGCGTCGCCGGGCGCTGCAATCGACTATGCGATCAGCGGCACGTAGTCGTATTCACCGATGCCTTGCAGGATCAGAAAGGTGGCCGAGGACTCGCCGCCATTGACGACCAGGTGCGGCCGGCGCGGCGCGACCACATGGCTCTCGCCTGGTCCAAGACGCACCTCTTGCTTGGGTTCGCGCAGGAAAATGCGAATGCTGCCCTCGGTCACGTAGAAGGTATCCTGGATATGCGAGTGCATATGCCACGGCACCTGTTGCGTGGGCGAAATCTGCAGTTCGCTGATACGAAATCCCGGACGCTCGGCGTGGCGCGCCCGTCGTTCGACTTCATAGAGGCGGCTCGCATCGCTGAGTGGGTTCATGG
>CAZCKI010000157.1:2090-7680 GCA_964498815.1 uncultured Burkholderiales bacterium | reverse complement strand
GCGATCCACATCGACGGCGGCAGCATAGCTGGCATTGCCGGCCTGGCTGGCGCGGATGATGCAGGTGCCGATAACACTGGTCACGCTGATCGTCGCACCGTTGATGCCCGAGCTGGTACAGATTGCCGGGGTCAGACTTGTAAAAAGAACGGCAAGGCCGGAGCTTGCGCTGGCGCTTGCCGTTAGGGGGGAACCGGTCGTCAATAGCGTCGCGGGCAAGCTGAAGGCAATGGTCTGCGGCGTAAGCGCCACGGCGTTAAAAATAGCCGACACCGTACACGCTGCGGTGACGGCATTGGTGGTGTAGGTATTGCCGGCAAGCGTGCCACCACAGGTCCCGCCTACCGATGCGGTGTAGCCCGTGTTCGCCGTCACCGTGAAAGCGGTGGCGGCCCCGTGCGCGAGGGTCTGTACCGTGCTCGGGCTGATAGCGCCATTCGCGCCGGCGCTCGGCGTCACGCTATAGGTGTTGAGCGTAAAAGTTGCCGCAACGGTGCAGTTGGCGGTGACGGCATTGGTGGTGTAGCTGTTGCCGGCAAGCGTGCCGCCGCAAGTCCCGCCTACGGATGCTGTATAGCCCGCGTTCGGCGTCACCGTAAAGGTGGTGGTGGCACCGGAGGCCACCGTTTGCGCGGTGTTCGGGCCAATCGAACCGTTCACGCCCGCGGTCGACGTCACACTGTAAGTATTCTGGGTAAAGTTGGCCGTTACGGTGCACGCAGCGGTGATGGCATTGGTGGTATAGGTGTTGCCGGCGAGCGTACCGCCGCAGGTGCCGCCCACCGATGCCGTGTAACCCGTGTTCGGCGTCACCGTAAGAGTGGCGGTGGCACCGGAAGCCACCGCTTGCGCCGTATTCGGGCTGATCGACCCATTCGCTCCCGCGCTTGGCGTCACGTTAAAGGTGTTCTGCGCGAAACTCGCGACTACCGTGCAGGCGGCGGTGATGACGTTGGTCGTATAGGTGTTTCCGCTCAATGTACCGCCGCAGGTGCCGCTCATCGAAGCGCTATAGCCGGTGCCCGGCGTTACCGTAAAGGTGGTGGTGGCGCCGGAAGCGATTGTCTGCGATGAACTCGGGCTGATGGCGCCGTTGGCGCCCGCGCTGGGCGTGACCATGAAGGTGTTCTGGCTAAATGTGGCCGACACGGAGCATGCCGCGGTAATGGCATTGGTGGTGTAGACATTGCCGGCCAGACTGCCGCCGCAGGTCCCGGCTATGCTGGCGGTATAGCCCGCACTAGGCGTCACCGTGAAGCTGGTCGTTGCGCCGTGTGTCACAGCCTGCACGGTATTGGGGCTGATCGAGCCGTTCGCACCCGCGCTCGGGGTCACGTTGTAAGTATTAAGCGAAAAGCCCGCCGCGATGGCGCAGTCGGCGGTAACGGCGTTGGTGATGTAGGTGTTGCCGATCAGCGTGCCGCCGCAGCTACCACCCACCGACGCCGTGTAACCCGTGTTTGGTGTCACGGTGAAGGTGGCTGTGCCGCCCTGCGCGACGGTTTGCAGGGTATTCGGGCTGACTGTTCCGTTGGCGCCCGCGCTCGGTGTCACGCTAAAAGTAACGAGGGCGAATGTCGCCGCAACGGTGCAGTCGGCGACAATGGCGTTGGTGGTATAGGTGTTGCCGACCAGCGTTCCGCCGCAGGTGCCGCCCACCGATGCCGTGTAGCCCGCGTTCGACGTGACGGTGAAAGATGTGGTCGCGCCGTAGTTGACGGCTTGCACGCCGCTCGGGCTGATCGAGCCGTTGGCGCTCGCGCTCAAGGTCACGCTGTATGTGCTCAGGGTGAAGCTCGCCGTCACCGTGCACGCCGCCGTGACGGTGTTAGTGGTGTAGATATTGCCAACCAGGCTACCGCCGCAGGTCCCGCCAACACTGGCCGTGTAGCCCGCATCCGGCGTCACCGTGAAGCTGGTGGTGGCACCGTGGGCGATGGTTTGTACCGTACTTGGGCTGATGGTGCCATTCGCGCCGGCACCGGGCATGATGCTGTATGTATTGAGCGAAAAGCTTGCGGCAACCGTGCAGCTGGCCGTGACGGCGATGGTGGTGAAAGTGTTGCCGACCAGGCTTCCGCCGCAGGTCCCGCCCGCGCTGGCGGTGTACCCCGTGTTCGGGATCATCGTGAAGGTGGTGGTAGTGCCCGAGGCTACCGTCTGCGCCGCGGTCGGGCTGATGGAGCCGTTTGCGCCCGCACTCGGTGAGACGGTGAAGGTACCCACGGAAGGGCCGACCAGCACTACCGAGGCCACGCCGGGGATGCCGTTGACCCAGGCGCGCACCAGCGCGAGCCCGGCCGGAAAGCCCGCCAGGGCATTCGCCGCCATGACGATGGCGCTGTCGGTCACCGCCGACGATGCCGGCAGCGCTCGCGTAAAACCGTTCTCCACGCGCATGACCTGTATCACCGGCATATTCGTCGCCGAACTGTTGGTACTGCCGCTCGCCGCCTCCAAGTTAGGGCGAAAGCCGCTGCCGCTGATCGTCAGCGTGCTACTGCCGCTCAACGTGGCCGGCGATGCCGACACCACCGGGCGGCGCGAGGCATCGGGAGCAAGGCCGGTGTCGATCAATTCCGCACTGGCGACAATAGCCTGAGCCGAGCCACCGGCAACAAGTACTTCACCCGAGGCCAGCAATGCCACAGTATGGCGGGAACGGGCGGTGGCCAGGCTGCCCACGCTGCTCCAGGTATTGTCGAGTGGATCAAACAGCTCCAGGGTGGCGAGCGGACCACCAGCGTCCGTTCCGCCGGCGACCAGCACCTTGCCGTTGGGGAGCAAGGTTGCACTGTGCAACTGGCGTGCATTTGCCAGACTGCCTGCCGCCGTCCAGGTATTGCCGGCTGGATCGTAAAGTTCCGCCGAGGTCAGAGTGACGCCGTTACCCGTTCCGCCCACCACCAGCACGCGGCCATCGCCGAGCAGGGTGGCGGTGTGGAATGTCCGCACGACGGACATAGTCGCTGCGGCGCTCCAGGCTCCGCTTGCGGGACTATAGATTTCGGCGCTATCCAGTTCGCTGGAAGGGAAGGAGCTGCCCGAGCTCACCCGCGACCAGCCGCCGGTTACCAGCACTCTGCCATCGTTGAGCAAGGTGGCGGTGTGCAGCGAGCGTGAAATTGTCATATCGCCCATCAGCGCCCAGCTGTCCGTCGATGGATCGTAACGCTCACTGCTGGTGGTGGTCAGCGTCGTACTCTGGTTGAAGGTGCTGCCACCACCCACTAGGAGTACGCTGCCATCGCCCAGCAAGGTAGCAGAGTGCGATACCCGCGCCACGTTCGGCGTGGCCAATGTCGTCCAGCTATTGACTACGGGATCGTAGGCAAGCGCTGCGACCGGGGAGGCATTGGCGCTCGCTCCGCCACCCGCGATCAGCAGGCGTCCATCGCTCAACAATGTCGCCGTGTGATTCTGCCGATTGGCGCTCATGGCCGCGGCCGGCGTCCAGGCGTTGGCGGCGCGCGAATAGCGCTCCGCGCTGGCGAGCGCGTTGCCCCCGACCGCGATGGCGTCGCCGTTCGCCAACACGCTAAGGCTGTGGCGCAGTCGGGCGGCGCTCATTGAGGCAGCGGGGTAAACGCTGCCCGCAGACGGGTCGAGTCGCGCCGCCGTATCCTGATAACCGTATTGACTGGATGGAGTGGCTGTGCCCCTGCCGCCGACCAGCATCAATTCGCCGTTGGCCAGCAGCGTCGCCGCCTGGCTCTCGCGCCCCGCGGGCAAAATGGGGCCGACGCTCCAGGCGTTGGTCACCGGGTCGTAGGTTTCGGCGCTGCCGATGAAGCTGTTGGTAGCCGCCAGGCCGCCCGCCACCAGCACTTTTCCATTGGGCAAAAGGCTCGCCGAATGCACGAAGCGCGCGTCGGTCAACGTGCCTGCCGGGCTCCAAGTGTTGAGCGCGGAATCGTAGATCTCGGCGCTCGCGCGCGCGCCGCTCGCTGAATTGCCGCCCGCCACCAACACGCGCCCATCGGCGAGCCGGGTTGCCGAGTGCTGGTAGCGCGCCTGTGTCAAGTCCGGCCCCGTCGTCCATGTATTGTTCGCCGGATTGTAGATTTCGGCGGAGGAGGCAATGCCCGTGTTGAAAATCTCCCGGCCGCCGACCACCAACACCCGTCCGTCGGCGAGCAGCGTCGCCGTGTGCTGGTAGCGCGCCTTGTTCATGTTCGCCACCGGACTCCACGCGTCGGCCACGGGATCGTAAATTTCACACGATGCCTGAACCACCGTGGCGCCGCCGCCGCCACTGCCCCCGCCCGCCACCAGCACGCGGCCGTCCGCTAGCACCGTGGCGGTATGCAGGCGGCGCGACGCGTTCATGGCGGGCGTCGCGGTCCAGATATTCGTATCGGGATGATAGCGCTCGGCGCCATTTGCCGAGGTGCCGCCCGCGATCGCCAACACGGAGCCATCGTTGAGCAGCACGGTCGCGTGGTCCCTGCGCGCGGAGTTCATCGGCGCCAGATTCGCCCAGGTGTTCGCGCGCGAATCGTAAACAGCTGCCTCCTGGGTTGCGTAGGTTCCGCTCATCGATATGGCCTCGCCGCCGACGACCATGAGTCTTCCGTCGCCAAGCAAGGTAGCCGTCGGCCTGGTGCGCTGGACAGGCATATTGGCGGCAGCTTTCCACACGCCTGTCGACGCGACGAAGGTCACCGTATATGTCGCTTGCGGCGCGGCATTGAAGCTGGCGTTGCCGGCTTGGTTGACGGTAACGACACAACTGCCCGCCGCCAGCACGGTCACGGTATTGCCGCTCAAGGTACAGATCGCGGGCGTGGTGGTGCCAAAGCTCACCGGCAGGCCGGATGACGCGCTTGCGTTCACCGGCAAACTGCCGCCAGCCGCGAGCACCATCGAGGTCGGATTGACGCCGAAGCTGACTGTCTGCGATGCCGCACTAATCGTGGAGATCGGGATTGTGGCGCTGGCCAGGTTGTAATTGGCGTCCGCCGCCTTGATGGCCGTGATCGTGCAGCCACCTGCTGCTGCCGCGGTAACCGTAGCGCCGCCGAGCGTGCAGTTGGCATTATTGCTGCTGAACGTCACCGCTCCCGTGCCGCTGCCGCCGCTGCTGCCGAGCGTAGCAGTCTGGCCGAGCGTGAGCGTGCCGGCGCTGCTGTTGACGAATAGCGTTGCCTGATTGGCTTTGTTGATGGTGATGTCTTGCGTAACCGTAGGTGCGGAATTGAAGCCGGCATTGCCCGCTTGATCGGCGGTGACGGTACAGGTGCCCGCCGTCAACATGGATACGACGCTGCCGCTGACGCTGCATACGCCGGGCGTGGCCGTGCCGTAGGTCACCGGCAGGCCGGACGACGCCGAGGCCGCCGGGTTCAGCACAAAGGTGCCGCCGGGAGCGAAGGTCTGCGCGGCCTGCGCGCCAAAACTGATGGCCTGATTGGCCTTGTTGATGGTGATGTCCTGGCTAACCGTGGGCGCGGGATCAAAGGCCGCACTGCCGGGTTGATCGGCGGAGACGGTGCAGGTGCCCGCCGTCAACATGGATACGACGCTGCCGCTGATGCTGCATACGCCGGGCGTGGCCGTGCCGTAGGTCACCGGCAGGCCGGACGACGCC
>CAZCKI010000157.1:0-1990 GCA_964498815.1 uncultured Burkholderiales bacterium | reverse complement strand
GAGGCCGGCGGACTGAGCATGAAAGTGCCGCCGGAAACAAAAGTCTGCGCAGCCTGTGCACCGAAGCTGATGGTCTGAGCCAAACCGTCGATGGCCAGTGTGAAGCTTTTGCCATCGGTTCCGCCGCTGGCATCCGTGACCGTCACGACGAAAACGAAGGTGCCGGCAGCATTGGGTGTGCCGGAAATCGTACCAGCCGAACTAAGCGCCAACCCGCCCGGCAGCGCGCCGGAGGTCGCGGTAAACGACAGGGCGCCGGTGCCGCCGATTACCGCAATCGTCTGGCTATAGCCGGTGTTGACGACACCTCCAGGCAAGGGCGAAACGGTCGTGACACTGGGCGTATCCACATGCACCAGGGCAATCACGAGCGGCGCGCCGATCATGTTGCTGCCGGCTCCGAGCGAGGTCCCCGCCGTGCTATCGGCCGAAAAAATTTTCACATAGTTGAGCCCGAGCGGCAGTCCGGACAGCGTTGCCGCGTAGGGACCGGCGCCGATGGCCAAGGCAAAATCGCTTTGCGCGCCATACCGGCCGAAGTAAACCGCGCTTATCGCCGGATCGTTCGGCGAATAGGCGCCGGCCGCCGTGAGGGACAGGGATGGCGAGGGTACGCTGCTGACATTTCCCCCGGACAGGGTCGAGACGACGGTGTGGTTGACGAGCCGTACTATCGCGACCGCGACCACGCTGACATTGTTGCCTCCGAAATTCACCACGTAAACCTTGTTGGTCAAGGGATTGACGACAAGTTCGCGCGGGTTGGCGCCGGTGGCAATGCTGTAGGTACCGTTATTCGTCCCTTCGATCACCGTCATATCGCCGCCGTTGTAGTTCGGCACATAAATGCGATTGGTGGCCGGATTGACGGCGATTGAGTTGGGATTGGTACCGACCGCGATGCTGCCGGCGGCATTGGTGGCGCCGTCGATGACGGTGACATTGTTGCTGCTGTAGTTGGCGACGTAAACCTTGTTGGTCACCGGGTTGACGGTGATGGCGCCGGGCTGCGAGCCCGCGACAACGGTCGTTACCGCGTTGCTCGCTCCGTCGATCACGCTGACGCTGCCACCGTTGAAATTCGCCACATAGATCTTGTTGGTGAGCGGATTGACCGCTATCGCACGGGGACTATTGCCCACGGTGACCGTGCTGGTCGCATTGCTCGCGCCGTCAATCACCGTCACGCTACCGCTGCCACCGTTTGTCACATAAATCTTGTTGGTGACCGGATTGACCGCCACTGCGGTGGGGCTGGTGCCGACCGCGACCGTGGCGGTGGTGTTATTCGTCCCATCGATCACCGTAACGCTGTCGCCGCCGTTGTTGGCTACGTAGATCTTGTTCGTCACCGGGTTGACGGCCACGGCGATGGGCCCGCCACCGACCGGGATGCTGCTGGTGGCGCCGGTGGCGCCATTGATTACGGTAACCGCGTTCGCACCGCTATTGGCAACGTAGATCCGGTTGCTCACCGGGTTGACAGCCACGGCAATGGGTTGGGCGCCGGTCGCTATCGTGGCGGTGCTGTTGGTGGCGCCGTCGATGACTGTGACGTTGTTCGCGCCGTAATTCGCCAGGTAGATTCTGTCGGTGAACGGGTTCACGGCCACCGCGCGCGGGCTGGCATTGGCCGGCAAGGTGGCGATGGTATTCAACGCATCGTCCACCACCGTGATGTTGTTGGCGCCGTAATTGGCGACATATACCAGGTTGTTGACGGAATTGACGGCCAAGGCGCGTGGCGACGCGCCTGTCGATACCGTCGTCACGCCGCCGCTAACGCCATCGATCACGCTGACATTTCCGCTGCCAAAGTTGGCGACGAAGATCTGGTTGGTCACCGGGTTGATCGCCAGTTCACGCGGATTGGAACCGGCTGCCACCGTGCTGGTGCTGTTGTTGGCACCGTTGATGACGGTAACATTGCTGCTATTGTAGTTCGGCACATAAATGCGATTGGTGGCCGGATTGACGGCGATTGAGTTGG
>CAZCKI010000156.1:0-7684 GCA_964498815.1 uncultured Burkholderiales bacterium | reverse complement strand
GCCGCAGATCAACGATCTCCTCAACAAGATCGGCAAGGAAGGCCAGTTCGTGCAGGGCATGCGCGTCACCGACGACGAAACGCTGGACGTGGTGGAAATGGTGCTCGGGGGCCTGGTCAACCAGGAGATCGTCACCCTCATCAACAAGGCCGGCGGCAAGGCGGTGGGACTCACCGGCAAGGACGGCAATTTCATCCACGCGCGCAAGATGACCATCACCTCGCACGCCGACCGCCGCAAAAAGATCGACATCGGCCTGGTCGGCGAAGTGGTGAAAATCGATACCGCCATCATCGACCTCCTCGACACCGAGGACTTCATCCCGGTGATCGCACCGCTGGGCGTGGACGAAAAAGGCACCGCCTACAACATCAATGCCGACGTGGTGGCGGGCAAGATTGCCATCGCGCTGCAGGCCGAGAAGCTGGTGATCCTCACCAACACCAAGGGTGTACTCGACAAGAAAGGCAACGTGCTCACCGGCCTCACCGCCGCCAAGATCGAAGCGCTGGTCAAGGACGGCACCATTTCCGGCGGCATGATCCCGAAAATCGATTTCGCGCTGGACGCCGTAAAGAACGGCGTCAAGACCGCGCACATCATCGACGGCCGCGTGCCGCACGCGCTGTTGCTGGAAGTGCTGACCAGCGAAGGTGTCGGCACCCTGATCCGCGGCGCCGCCGCCAACCGCGGCAGGACCTGAACAGCGCCCCGGTCCGGCACCCGACTTGCGGATTCGCGGCGCCTGATATTTCGCAAGGCGCTGCCGAACCGATGCGTTATGCTGGGGGCCCTATGACGGGAGCATGCCATGTCCGATCACACCATCCCCCATTACGTCGATATCCGCGAACTGCGCGCCGAACCGCACCAGCTGGTGGTGGTCGCCCTCGATCACGAAGACACGCGCCACTCGTTTTCGATTTCGCTGGCCGCCGCGCGCAAACTCGTGACCTTGCTGGAAGCGAACCTGCCGCTCGCCTGATCGCGTGCAGGCCGGCTTAGCTCCATTCGCGCGCGAAACCCAGCCAGCCCGACAGCAGGCGCGCGAAGCCGTAGGCGCACCAGGTCTGCACGCGCTGCCACCAGGAGCGCTTTTGCCAATCGGCTGCCGCACACGGCGTGGAACCCAGGCGGATTTCCTCCAGAACCGATGCCCGCAATTGTTTTGCAAAATGCGCGTCGTACACGATCACATTGGCTTCTCGATTCAGGAACAGGCTGAACGGATCGAGGTTGGACGAACCCACCGTGGCCCAGTGGCCGTCGATGACGGCGACTTTACCGTGCAGCATGCTGCGCTGGTATTCGTGGATGATGATGCCCGCGCCGAGCAATTGGGTGAACAGGGCGCGCGTGGCAAGCTGCAATAGCGGGTGATCGGCGCGGCCTTGCATCAGAAGGGTCACTTTCACGCCGCGTTTGGCTGCCGCCAGCAAGGCGTGGCGCATGCGCCGGCCGGGCAGGAAATAGGCACAGACCATCAGGATCTCGTGATGCGAAGCCCCGATCGCGAGCCGGTAGGCGCGTTCGATATCGCGCCGGTGGCGAATATTGTCGCGCTGCACGAAGGCCGCGCGCACCGCGCCCGCCTTGGCGGGCTTGGGATGCGCGGGTGCAGCGCCGACCGCCTTGCGCCTGAAGGTCTGCCAGGCCACCCACGACCACAGGCGATGCACGCTCGGGTAAATTTCCTCCAATAGCGGCCCTTCGATTTGCACGGCGTAGTCGTAGCGCGGCTGATCGGACAGGGATTCGGTCAGGTCGTCGAGCAGGTTGATGCCGCCGATAAAACCCACCCGCCCATCGACCAGGGCGATCTTGCGATGCACCCGCCACAAATGTTCCTTGTTGAAGCTGGCGACGTGCGGGTCCGGGTCGAACAGCAGCACCTTGACACCGGCCTTGCGCATTTTTTCGAAAAAGACTTTGGGGGTGGCGCGCGAACCGTAGCCATCGACCAGCAGCCGCACCGCCACCCCGCGCGCCGCGGCGGCGGCCAGCGCCGCGGCGATCTGCTTACCGGTGGTATCGTCGCGAAAGATGTAGGTCTCGATGCGTACATCCGCCTGCGCCGATTCGATCGCGGCAAGCAGCGCCGGGAAAAATTCCGCGCCGTTTTTCAACAAATGGAGCGCGTTGCCACCGACGATCTTGGGCGGTTTCATCGGCCCGACAGTCCCACGGCGAGGCCGACGTGGTCGGACAGGCCCTTCAGTCGCGCGCCATTGCGTTTGCCCTGCAGGCGTTCTACCGCGCCGATGTCGAGGCCGCGCACGTAAATCCGGTCCAGCGTCAACATCGGCAGGACCGAAGGGAAGGAGCGCGCCGGCTTGCCCTCGGCGTGTTCGAAGGCTTCCACCAGTCCCAGTTCATCGTGAAGCTTGCTGCTGATGCGGCTGCGCCGGGACAGCCAGTCATTGAAGTCTCCCGCCACGATCAGCGGGCCGTGCGCCGGAATCGATTCGCGCAGGAACGCCACCAGCTTGGTGATCTGCACGCGCCGGCTCACCGCGAACAGCCCCAGGTGCACGCACACGCAGGTGACGGCCTCGCGCATGCCCGGCACGTCGATGCGCGCCATCAGGTGGCCGCGCGACTCGAAGCGGTGATGCGATACATCGACATTGGTCCAGCTGTGGATGGGAAAGGCCGACAGGATGGCATTGCCGTGGTGGCCCTGGTGATATTCGGCGTTGACGCCGTAGACGATGTCGTGGAATTTGCCTTCGGCGATATGCTCGTGCTGGGTGGCCTCGGGCCAGTCGGCAAAACGCGCTTCGTTTTTCGTGTGCCCACCCTGCACTTCCTGCAAGAACACGATATCGGCATCGCAGCCGTGCAGGTTCTCGCGCACCTCGTGGATGATGAGCTTGCGATTGAGCGGCGATAGGCCCTTGTGGATATTGTAGGTGGCGACCTTGAACAAAGCGCGCGCCATGGCTCAGCCCTTCAGCCGCGCGGGCACTTGCAGGATCGCCTCGCGGTTGCTCCAGGAAAAACACATGGCGGCGGCCTTGTCGACCGGCAACCACACCGCCTGCAAATGCTCGCGCGGATTCAGCGTGACCGACACGCGCTCAGGCACCAGCAGGCCGAACACGTGTTCGGCGTTGTGCGTGACGCCCGGCGCGTAACGGTGGCGCCAGATCGGGTAGATCTCGTAGACGTTTTGCTTTTGCCAATCGCGCAAGTTGAATTGCGAAGCGTCGATGCCCGTTTCCTCGTGCACCTCGCGTATGGCGGTCTCCACCAGCGCTTCTCCGGAATCCTGGCTGCCGGTAACCGACTGCCAGTAACCGGGGTGATCCGTCCTTTCGATCAGCAACGCTTCGGCGGCCGGCGTATGGATCACCACCAGCGTCGAGACCGGAATCTTGAAAGGCTTGGCGATGGGATCGTTCATGCAAGCATTGTATGGGTTCGCCGCATTCGATCACAAAAATCACCAATTTCGTGAGGAAAAGTCACGCATGAATGGCAGCGGCCGCTGCTATGATTCGCCTTTGCCAATCCGGTCGTTGCAAGTGTCTTCTCCTCCCCCGCATCACCTCTCCCGCGCCGACTACCTGCGCGGCGCTTCCTGGGGCCTCGCGGCCATCACCATCTGGGTAGGCTGGATTCTCTACACCCGCGTGGGTGTCACCAAGTCGATGCAACCGGTCGACCTGATCGCACTGCGCTACGGTTGCGCGGGCCTCTTGATGCTGCCGATCGTGTTTCGCAAAGGCTTCGCCGTCCGGCAAGTCGGCACCGCGCGCTGGCTGTGGATGGTGGCTGGCGCGGGGGTCCCCTACGTCATGCTGTCCTCCAGCGGCCTGCAATTTGCGCCCGCCGCACAGGCAGGAGCGCTGATCCCCGGCACCATGCCGCTGTGGGCCGCGCTGCTGGCGATCGTATTTCTGCAGGAACACATTTCCGGCTGGCGGCGCGCGGGCCTCGCACTGATCCCGGTCGGCATTGTCACCATTCTCGGCACCGGGCTATTCCACTTCGAGAGCGGACATTGGCAGGGCCACCTGCTGTTCATCGGTTCGGCGATGTGCTGGGCGATTTTTACCGTCGCCATGCGCGGTTCCGGCCTCGACGGCATTCACGCGGCCGCCATCGTCTCGGTGGTGTCGATGCTGATCTACCTGCCGATTTATCTCTTGTTCCTGCCACACGGTCTGTCTGCCGCACCGTGGCCGGCGATCGTCGGCCAGACCCTATTCCAGGGCGTCTTCGTGTCGATCCTGTCGCTGATCGCCTATGCGCGCGCGGTCAATATTCTCGGCGCATCGCTGGCCGCGAGTTTCGCGTCCCTTGTGCCGGCGCTGGCGATGCTGCTGGCGATTCCCCTGCTGGACGAGATTCCGGGCCGCAGCGATCTGATCGGCATCGCCGTCATCACGACGGGCGTGTTCCTCGCTTCCGGCGCCTACGCGGCATTTGTGCCGGATAAGAACCTGGCGCGCTCGGCCACGTAGTAGGTCACGTCTTTCCCGTAGTAGCGGCTCATGCCGCGATCGACCAGGCCGATTTTTTTCAGCACATGGCGCGACGCGCGGTTCTGCGGATAGGTTACCGCGACGATGCGATCGAGACCCACGCTTTCGAATCCGTAGCGCAATAGCGCCGTCGCACCTTCGGTCGCGTAACCCTTGCCCCAGGCCTCCCTCGGCAGGCGGTAGCCGATTTCAACCTCCACCGTTCTCGGAATATAGGTGAGGATAAAAATACCGATGAACCTGCGCGCACGCCGGGTTTCGCCGACCCAGATGCCGAGCCCCGGATAGACGTCGTACATGCGCAGCATGCGCCGCACGCCCGTCTCGCTCATTTCCCGTGAGCGTGGCTTGCCGTCGCCGACGTAGCGCATGACTTGCGGGTCGCTGTTCATGCGTGCGATTTCCTTGCAGTCGGCGAGGGTCACGCGACGCAGGTTCAGGCGCTCGGTTTCGAGCAGGATAGCCATCTATTTTGCTACGCGCATTTTCGCGACGATTTCGCCGGAGCCGCTGAAATACGCGTGTGGCATATCTTTGGTCCTGTGATTAGCATACGGCGCGCCATGCGCATCGACGGCGATAAGCCCGACGTCCGCATCAAAATCGCGGCCGAGCTGGTCGAGCACCGCTTCCACAGCCTGCGCAATCGGCATGCCCTTTTCCACGTTGTCCGAAATCTGCCGGCACGCCAGCGCGCGGATCACATATTCGCCGGTGCCGGTGGCGGAGGACGCGGCGAAGCGATTGGCGTAGGTACCGCAACCGGGTAGCGGCGTATCGCCGACGCGCCCGACCATTTTCATCGTGACTCCGCCCGTGGAGGTGGCCGCGCACAGCACGCCGTGCTGGTCCACCGCCACCACGCCAATGGTGCCGCCGGCGTATTCGGGATGGCTTTGCAGGAAGCTTCGGATTTTCATCGCGCCTTTGCCGTCCTTGCCGACTCCTATTTCGAGGCGCGCCTTTTTGTCGGCCCAATCGGCCTTGCGCGCCGGCACGATAGGATCGTAATCGGCGTGGCCCATCACGCGTGCGAAGCGCTGCGCGCCTTCTCCGGTCAGCATGACGTGATCGGTTTGCTCCATCACCTGCCTCGCCACCACGATGGGATTCTTGACGCGCTGCAGGCCCGACACCGCGCCGATCTGCGCCTTGTCCGACAGCATTACGCAGGCGTCCGCTTCGACGAAGCCATCGAAGTTCAGCACGGCGCCGGTGCCGGCATTGAAAATGGGATTGTCTTCCAGCACCACCGCCGCGGCGCAGGCCGCGTCCAGCGCGGAACCGCCGGCTTCGAGGATTTTGCGGCCGGCCTCGACAGCGGCTTTGGTACCGGCGATGGCATCGCTGTCGGAACCCGGACGCCAGGCGCCGGCCCCGCCGTGAACAATCAGTGCAATGGTCATGTCGCGCTTTCAGGAATCGAAGCGCGAATTATATGACGCAGCCAAGCCGACTCAGGACTTGCCCATCCTGGCGCGCAACGCCTTGCGGCGCTCCAGGCTTTCCGGCGGCCAATACTGCGTGGCGTCGTAATATTCTTCCATAGCGGGCGTGCCGGGCGGCAGCACCACCCAGGGTTGCTTGGAAGCCGTGAAAATATGGATATCGGGCGGCAGCCGGTCCGGATCGTCGAGGGTACCAACGCGCACGAAGCGCACCCATTCGCCGCCACCGCCGTAGTTGCTCCACAGGGCGATGCGGCACAGCGGGCAGCGCGAAATCTTCTGGCCCGTTCCGCTTTCGGAAGGGGTATCCACCACCTCGGGCTCGCCGGCCAGCAGCTCGACGTGTTCCGCTTCGATCATCGCGTTGAGCGCGAACGACGCGCCGGATTCGCGCTGGCACCAGCGGCAGTGGCAGCAATGCACGAACAGGGGCCTGCTGGTCATGCGGTAGCGGATCGTGCGGCAATCGCAGCCGCCTTCGAGCGGCGTGAAGTTTTTGTCGAGCATTCTGGCGACCCCTGGAATCGAGGCAACCAGTCTAGCAAATCCGTGCGCGACGGTACCCTAGCGGTAGTTCTCCGGACAAAGCGCGCGCTCGACCAACTCGATCAGGATATGTATCGACTTGATGTGCAACTCCTGCACGCGGTCGGCGTATTGACCGCCGGGCGTACAGATATCGGCGTCGGCCATCGCGCCCACCGGCGAGCCGGGGCGGCCGGTCAGGGTGACGATTTTCATGCCCTTCGCCTTTGCGGCCTCGCAGGCGCGCAGGATGTTTTTGCTGGTGCCGCTGGTGGAAATCGCCACCAGCACATCGCCGCTGCGACCCATCGCTTCCACGTAGCGCGAGAACACCTGCTCGTAGCCGAAATCGTTGGCAACACAGGAAAGGTGCGAAGGATCGCTGATCGAAGTTGCCCCGAGCGCACGCCGGTTCAGGCGCCAGCGCCCCGACAGCTCCTCGGCAAAGTGCATGGCGTCGCACATCGAGCCACCGTTGCCGCAGCTGTAGATGCGATTCTCGGCCTGCAGGGCCGCCACCATCAGGCCGGCGGCGCACGCTATGGAATCCAGCGCCGCGTCGTTGGCGCGCAGCCGCGCCAGCGCGTCTGCCGCTTCCGCGAGTGCTGCGTCGATATGTTCGCGCATGGGTTTCCTTTCCCGGTCAGGCCGGCGGGTTCACATTGCGCAGTTTAATGTGCAACTCGCGCAATTGTTTTTCGGTGACCGGCGAGGGCGTTTCTACCAGCAAGTCCTGCCCGCGCTGGGTCTTCGGGAAGGCGATCACGTCGCGGATCGAATCCCATTTGGCGCACATCAGCGTGACGATGCGGTCGAGGCCGAAGGCGATGCCGCCCATCGGCGGCGCGCCGTATTTCAACGCCTCCAGCAGGAAGCCGAATTTGGCCTGCTGGTCTTCCTCGGAAATGCCGAGCACCGCGAATTGCTTGGCCTGCAGCTCCGGGCGATGGATACGCACCGAGCCGCCGCCCAGTTCCCAGCCGTTCATGGCGAGGTCGTAGGCCTTGGCAATTACCTGCGAAGGATCGCTGTCCATCAACGCAATGTGCTCATCCTTCGGCGCCGTGAAGGGATGGTGCGCCGACACCCAGCGCTTGTGTTCCTCGTCGTACTCGTAGGCCGGAAAATCGACCACCCACAGCGGGCGGAAGCCCGGCTCGGTGAAGCCCTTCTCGTGGCCGATCTTGCTGCGCAGCGCGCCCAGCGAATCGTTGACCACCT
>CAZCKI010000155.1:0-7694 GCA_964498815.1 uncultured Burkholderiales bacterium | reverse complement strand
GCCGGTGTGGGCCACCTCTGATGGCGTCGTGTTGTCGGCCGGCGCAAAGGGCGGTTACGGCAATGCCGTCGAAATTCGCCACGCTGGCAGCGTCACCACGCTGTACGGACATCTGACCGGATTCGCCGCCGGCATCCGCCGCGGCGCACGCGTGACCCAGGGCCAGACCATCGCCTACGTCGGCGCCACCGGCTGGGCCACCGGTCCGCATCTGCACTACGAATTCAGGATCGCGGGTGTACTGCAGAACCCGATGAAAGTCGCGCTGCCCAAAGCCGAACCGCTGGCGCCGCGTTACCGCACCGCGTTCCAGCAGACCACCGAATTGCAGGGCACGCAACTCGCGCTGCTGCGCAATACGCACTTCGACCAGTTTGAGTAAATCGCCGCTTTATATCGGCATCATGTCCGGCACCTCGCTGGACGGCGCCGACGCAATACTTGCGGATTTTTCCGCACAAGCGCCGCGCACACTGGCATTCGCGCACCATGATTTTCCGGAGCCTTTGCGCAGCGAATTGCTGGCGCTGAATGCCGCCGGCGAAAACGAGCTGGAACGCAGCGCCCTCGCCGCCAACCGCCTCGCCTCGGTGTACGCAGAAGCCGTTGCTGCCGTTTTGAAAGAAGCCGGCGTCGATAAACAAGACGTGAACGCCATCGGCTGCCACGGCCAGACCGTGCGGCACCGTCCGGACCTGGAATACACGATACAACTCAATCAACCGGCGCGGCTCGCCGAACTGACCGGCATCGATGTGGTCGCCGATTTTCGCGCCCGCGATGTGGCCGCCGGGGGCGAAGGTGCGCCGCTGGCGCCGGCCTTTCACGACGGCCTGTTTCGCGACGCCAAGGAAACGCGCGTGGTGGCGAATATCGGAGGCATCGCCAACTTGACGATATTGGCGCCGAGCCGTCCGGTGAGCGGATTCGATTGCGGTCCCGGCAACTGCCTGATGGATGCCTGGGTGCACGAACACCGCCAACAGGAATTCGATCGCGATGGCGCGTGGGCCGCTACCGGGAAAGTGCTGCCCGCGCTGCTCGAACGGTTTTGCAGCGAGCCCTTCCTGGCTGCGACGCCCCCCAAGAGCACCGGGCGCGACCTGTTCCACCGCAACTGGTTGTCGGCTCATTTATCGAACAAGCTGCGAGCGGAAGACGTTCAGGCGACGCTGGCCGAATTTACCGCCGTCGCGATCAGCCGCCACATCCGCCAATACGCCGCGGCAGTCGGCAGGTTGATCGTGTGCGGCGGCGGCGCCAACAACGGCTATTTGATGGCACGCCTTGCGGCTTTACTGGCTCCGGTTGCCGTCGAATCGTCCGACCGGCTGGGAGTCCCCTCGCAACAGGTGGAGGCATTGGCGTTTGCCTGGCTGGCACGGCAGTGCGTCGAAGCGAGGCCGCTCGACCTGACCGCAATCACCGGCGCAAGGCACGCGAACGTGCTCGGCGCAATCCACCGCGCCTGACTGCGGACGAATGTCTAGGGATTGAGCTGCTTGTAGACGTTGTTGGCGACGGTCAGCAGCTTGTCGCGCTCCATTTCACCGGAAAGTGCGTAACCAAATACGCCGTCGATCCAGTAAAACACCCCGACGGGACCTTCCTGCGCGTAGCGGAATGCCGTGTCGGCATTGCCGGTCTTTTCGTTACACACATACAGAGTCAAGCGCTTGCCATTGGCGTCCTGGAACATGAACTGGGCACCGTAACCCTCCGGCGACGGCAGCAGCCGTCCACCCACCAGGTCGTAACCGGCGTCGTGCAGGTTTGGCACCTTCAATTTTGCGCCCAGCCGCTTCGACAACCACGTCACCAGGTGCTCGTGCTGGTCGGCCGTCACTTCCACCGGATGGCGGACTTCCTTGGTGTACACCACGTGCGCAACGGCCGCTTCGCGATACACCGGCGGCACCTGCACGACAATCTGCCGCGGCACCAGTTCGCCGTGGGCAAACCAGCCGACGCTACCGCCGATCGCAAGGCAGGCGACGCTCGCCGCAATCGCCAACCATGGCAGGCTGCGGTGGGTGGCAGCGGCCGTGAGATGAGTCGGCACCGCCTCGTTGAGGACGCTATCGAATTCGGTATGGCACAGCCGGGTCAGCTCGCGTCCGCGCCGCACCTGCTCGGCGGCGGCCGGCGATTGCGCCAGCAGCGCTTCGAAGGCAACGATACGCTCGACCGGTAAACGGCCGTCGATGTACTGCTGCAACTCCTCTTCGCGGATCAGGAAATCATTCATTTCACTACTCTCAATTCGACATCACCTGCCTCGTCGCGCGCGGCGCCACCCCACATCAGTTGCCCGAGCCGTTCCCGCCCCCGCGACAATCGCGACATGACCGTTCCGATGGGAATCGACAACACCTGCGCCGCTTCCTTGTAAGACATGTCCTCCAACGCCACCAGCAAAATGATTTCCCGTTGCTCGTGCGGCAATTGCGCCAGGCACTTCACCAGGTCGTTCACCGTACTGTCGTCCGGCGCCGTCCTGTGTCCCGGCAGCGATTCCCCTTCGTCCAGCGGCACCGTCATCGGCCGGTTGCGCAAGCCATTCACAAACAAGTTGTGCATGATGGTGAACAGCCAGGCGCGCAAATCCGACCCTTCGCGCCACAAGGAAAACTTTTCCATGGCTCGCGTCAACGTGTCCTGCAGCAGATCGTCTGCCGCCGCCGGATCGCCGGTGAGCGCGCGCGCATAGCGCCGCAGGCGAGGAATCCAGATCACGATATCGCTAGACCCTGCCATTTATCATCCGCCGCTGGTCAACCATTAGTCAATGCTTATGAAGCAAACGCCGGGGAGGCTGCATTATTCCCTCGGAATAATGCAGCGATGGGCGTGTGCCGGTGAAATGGGGGGCATTTGCCGGGGGATGCCCCCGTTCGCGAGTGCCTCTTTAACAAAATGTAACGGATTTCAGGACTTTGCGGCGACCGCGGTGGCCGCCTTGGTGCGATCCATGACCGTCATGGCGCTGGCGACGAAGCCGGCCACATCGGAGAGATTACTGGGCACGATCAGTGTATTGCCGGTCTTGGCGAGGTTGCCGAACTGCTCTACGTACTTCTCGGCGATCTTCAGGTTGGCGGCCTGCATACCGCCCGATTCACTGAGCGCCGAGGCCACCAGGCGAACCGCACTGGCGGTCGCTTCCGCCACTGTAGTGACGGCGATCGCTTCACCTTGCGCCTTGTTGATGGCCGCCGTCTTTTCGCCTTCCGATTTCAGGATGTCGGCCTGCTTCTGGCCTTCGGCGAGGTTGATTTCCTGCTGCTTCTGGCCTTCCGACTTGGCGATCAGGGCGCGTTTTTCACGCTCGGCGGTGATCTGCGCCTGCATGGAGCGCAGGATCGCTTCCGGCGGGGTGAGGTTCTTGATCTCGTAGCGCAGTACCTTGACCCCCCAGGTGCGGCCGGCTTCATCCAGCACGCTCACCACCTTGTGGTTGGTTTCCTCGCGCGATTCGAAGGTCTTGTCGAGCTCCATCTTGCCGATTTCCGAACGCAGCGCCGTCTGCGCCAGTTGCGAAATGGCCAGCGTGTAATCGCTGGAGCCGTAACTCGCAAGCTTGGGATCTACCACCTGATAGTAGATGATGCCGTCCACGGCGAGCTGCGTATTGTCGCGGGTGATGCAGACCTGCTCGGCGATATCGAGCGGCACTTCCTTCAGCGAGTGGTGGTAGGCGATCCGGTCGAAGAACGGCAGGATCAAGTTGAAGCCCGGTTCCAGCACGCGGTGAAACTTGCCCAGGCGCTCGACCACCCAGGCGCTTTGTTGGGGCACATTGCAGACACCTTCGACCGCCAGCACGACAAAGGTCGCGAACAGGAAAAACGGGATGGCATAGCTGGAAGACTGCGGCATGGCGAACAAGGCGATAGTCGCGATGATGACGGCGATCATTTTTCCAAGCATGACGGACTCCTTCGGGAAAACGCGGTGAACTAAGGTTGTTGGCTGCTGACTTCCAGCACGCCACCGTTACGCTGATGGATGTACAGCACCGTATCGGGTGCTGCCGTTCCCAGGACCTTCGCGTCCCAGGTGCTGCCGCGATATTTGACGCGCGCGAGGCCGGCCGCCTGATTCACCCAGGCGTCGAGCACCACCGTTTGTCCGGCGTCGAGATCGGCATTGGAATTGGGCATCGCCGGCCGCTTGCGCCACCAGTAGTGCACCAGCGCGGTACCCGCCGCCGCCACCGCGATGGCGGCCAGCACCTGTATCCACATGCCTGCCCCCAGCCATGCCACCAGCGCGCCGACCAGAGCGGCCACGCCGATTACCAGCAGATAAAACGTGCCGGTCATCAGTTCGATGATGATGAGCAGGAATCCGGCGAATGCCCAAACGAGATAGGTTGCCATGAGGATTCTCCTAGCGGATGGCGCGATGCCTCGGCATTCGCGTCTTTAGGGTTCCATTATGGCGCTTCCCGCGCCGGAAAGTTCAATTCCGCAGCAATGCCGCGTGATCGACCTTGATGCAGCGATTCATGACCACGTCGAGTCCCGCCGCCTGCGCGCGCCGCGCCGCCACCGGATCGGCGATGTCCAATTGCATCCACACGCAGTGCGCACCGACGGCGATCGCTTCGTCCAACACCGACGCAATTTCTTCGGTCTTGCGAAAGCAATCGACGATGTCGATTTTTTCCGGGACGCTGGCGAGATTCGGATAGCATTTTTCGCCCAGCACTTCGGTTTCGTTCGGGTTGACCGGGATGATGCGGTAACCCTGTCGCTGCAAATACGCGGCGACCTCGTGACTGGGCCGGTGCGTTTTTCCCGACAGGCCGACCACCGCGATCACGCGAGCCGAGGTCAGCAGTGCGCGGATCGAAGCTGCGTCGTCAACGAGGCGACCCATCATTGCCCCCCAGCAGCGACTGCGCGCGCGCAGCCTCGTCGGCACTGATCGCCGGCACGGCAACCGCCGACGCGGCACGGCGCTGACGCGCCATCATCCAGACCATGATCGCGCCGCCCAGCAGCAGGATGAACGGGCCGAACCACAGCAGCGAAGTCTTGGCGTTGACCACCGGCCGGTACAGCACGTAGTCGCCGTAACGCGCCCGCAAATGCTCCTTGATCTCGTCGTTGCTTTTGCCGGCGTCGGCCAGCAGGCGAATTTCGCGGCGCAAGTCACCCGCCAGGCCGGCCGGTGAATCGGCCAGGGTTTGATTCTGGCAAACCAGGCAACGCAATTCGGTTTCGAGCAATTTGAGGCGCGCTTCCAACTCCGGCGATGCCGGCGGCATCGCCGGAGTAGGTGTCTGCGCAATGGCGTTGGCTATGCCGATCCACGCCACCAGTAAAAGCCTTGCCAACATTGCGGCGCGCGCATTCATTTCTGCAACTCGCGAATCACCGGCAGGAGTTTTTCCTCCAGTATTTTTTCGTCGATCGGCCCGGTGTGCTTCATGCGAATCACACCGTTCTTGTCGATGATGAAGGTTTCCGGCGCGCCGTAGACTCCATAGTCGATCGCCACGCGGCCTTCCGCGTCGCTGACCGAAAGCGTGTAGGGATTGCCGAATTTGGCGAGCCAGCCTTGCGCATCGGCCGGCACGTCTTTCCAGTTGAGGCCGATGATGGGCAGCAGTTGCTGCTTGGCGAGCTGGTTCAGCGAGGGGTGCTCGTAGCGGCAGGAAACGCACCACGATCCCCACACATTGAGGATCCAGACGCGGCCCTTCATGTCGGCCGCACTGAAGGTTTTTTCCGGTGCGTGCAGCTGAGGCAGGGTGAAGGCCGGCGCCGGCAGATTGATCATCGGCGATGGAATCGCGCGCGGATCGAGGGACAAGCCCTTCCACAGGAACGCGAGCAGCGCAAAAAAAACTGCGAGGGGAAGAAAGTACCGCCAGGCACGCGCCAAGATCAGTCTCCTGCGGCAGGCACGGCCTGCGCGCCCGTGCCGGCACTGGCAACGTGTGGCTTGCGCTCGGTCTTCAGCCGGTAACGCCGGTCGCACACCGCCAGCAATCCACCCAGCGCCATCAGCAGGCAGCCGGCCCAGATCCAGTCGACGAAGGGCTTCACATAAATGCGCACGCCCCAGGCGCCGTCGGTGGCACCCTCGATCGGTTCGCCCAGCGAAACGTACAGGTCGCCGCTGACTCCACTGGCGATGGCCGCATTGGTCATCGTCTGCCCGGAGGCAAAGTAATTGCGTTTTTCCGGGGTCAGCGTTTCGATCACGGCTCCGTTGCGGCTCACTTCAAAGCGGCCCTGTACGGCCCGGTAATTGGGTCCGGGTCGTTCGCCGATCGATACAAAGCGAAACGCGTAGGCGCCTTCGTTGACGCTTTCCCCCGGCGCAAGGCGTACATCGCGCTCCGATTCGAAGCCTTTCACCATCGTCACACCGATCACGAACACGGCGATGCCGATGTGCGCGATGTGCATGGCGTAATAGCTGGTGCTGTTGGCGGCGATCTTGCCGAACCAGCTATGGGCGGCGGTCGCACGAAAACGCCGCGCCACGGCAAAGGCGCTGGTCGCAACGATCCACAGCGCGAGCCAGAGTCCCAGGCAGACCAGCGGTGTCCAGCGGCCCAGCACGAACGGCAGTGCCACCGCCAGCGGAACTGAAATCAGCAGGGGCCACTTCAGCCTGGCCGCCAATTCAGGCCAGGTCTCGCCGCGCCAGCGCGCGATCGGCCCGATGCCCATCAGCACCAGCGCCGGCGCCATCAAGGGATAAAACACACTATCGAAATACGGCGGGCCGACGGAAATCTTGCCGGCACCCAGCGCGTCGACAAACAACGGGTACAAGGTGCCGAGGATCACGGCGAGCAGCGCCACCACCAGCAGCACGTTGTTGACCAGCAGCAGCGATTCGCGTGCCATCGGCGTGAAGGCGCGCGGCGCGCGGGCGAGGCCCAGCGTCGGCGCGCGCCATGCGTACAACAACAGCGAGCCGCCGATCACGAGAGCCAGGAAAGTGAGGATGAAGACACCGCGCTTGGGGTCGGTAGCAAAGGCGTGCACGCTGGTCAAAACGCCCGAGCGCACCAAGAAGGTGCCGAGCAGCGACAGCGAAAACGCCACCATCGCGAGCAGCACCGTCCAGCTCTTGAATATGCCGCGCTTCTCGGTCACCGCCAGCGAATGGATCAAGGCGGTACCGGCGAGCCAGGGCATGAAGGACGCATTCTCGACCGGATCCCAGAACCACCAGCCGCCCCAGCCCAGCGTGTAGTAGGCCCAGGCCGAACCGAGGCAGATGCCTACAGTCAGGAACATCCACGCCGCCGTCGTCCACGGCCGTGACCAGCGCGCCCAGGTGGCGTCGAGCTTGCCCCCCAACAGGGCGGCCACAGCAAAGGCGAAGGCGACCGAAAAACCGACGTAGCCCATGTACAGCATCGGCGGGTGGTAGATCATGCCCGGGTCCTGCAGCAAGGGATTCAGGTCGCGGCCTTCCAGCGCGGCCGGCACCAGGCGCGCGAACGGGTTCGAGGTCAGCAGCAGGAACAGCAGGAAGCCCACCGAAATCCAGCCCATCACCGCCAGCACGCGCGCCACCACCGCATCGGGCAGGTTGCGGCTGAAAATGGAAACCGCGAAGGTCCAGCCCGACAGCATCAAGAGCCACAGCAGGATCGAACCTTCGTGCGAACCCCAGCTCGCGGTGACGCGATAGTAGGCAGGCAACTTGGTGTTCGAATT
>CAZCKI010000154.1:0-7705 GCA_964498815.1 uncultured Burkholderiales bacterium | reverse complement strand
TCGAGATCAACGCTGGACTTTTGTAGCCCGGAGAATTACAGTTGAAAAATATTGAGATATCAGTTATATGTTGTCTGACAAGTGAATTTTATGGACACCCCCAACCTGTGTCAAGAGAATCTTGATGGACCACACTGAACGTCTTGGCCAATCGACTCTGCGCGCGCGCGGTCCGCGCGGCCTGGTCCACGAAATTGTCGAGAGTCTGGCGGGCGACATCCGCGACGGCAGGATCGAAGCCGGGAAAAAACTGCCCAGCGAAGCCGAAATCATGGTCCGCTTCGGCGTCAGCCGCACCGTCGTGCGCGAGGCACTGTCCAAGCTGCAGGCATCCAAACTGGTCGAAACGCGGCACGGCATCGGCACCTTCGCCCTGGCGCGCCAGGATCCCGGCTACTTCACGATTTCGGCGGAAGATTTGTCGACGGTCGCCGACGTGATTTCGGTGCTGGAGCTGCGCATCAGCCTGGAAACCGAGGCGGCCGGCCTGGCCGCGCAGAGGCGTACGGACGCCAATCTGGCGGTCATGGAGGCGGCCTTGCAAACCTTTCAGGAATCGATCAACCAGGACTCCGATGCCGTGCCGGCGGATTTCCAGTTTCATATGGAAGTGGCGCGCGCCACCGGCAATCACCACTTCGCCGACTTGATGACCTATCTGGGCACCATGATCATTCCGCGCGGACGCGTCAACACGGCGAAAGGCGCGCCTGAGGGGCGGCTGAAGTACCTGCAAAAAGTGCATGGCGAGCACGAGAGCATCTTTCACGCCATCCGCAACCAGGACCCGGAAGCCGCGCGCGCCGCCATGCGAACCCATTTGTCGAACAGCCGGGAACGCCTGCGCAACAGCCACGCCATCCCCGCATGATGCCGCCGGTCGCAGCACTAAAGCGGGCCCCCATAGACATAGTTGTCTGATATCAGTTATCATGCCTTGCTTACATTACGCCCCGCCGGAAGCGCACATGCAAAGACTCGCACCCCGAATTTGCCTGCAACCGGGCTTGGACCAGCCGGTTTTCGTCGTCGTATGCGGTCAAATTCGTTAAATACCGTCCTCAAGGCATGGATGGCGGCATTGCCGCTGTGCGCCTGGGCGCTAGCCCAGGAAGTCGCGGCGCAAGCCTCCCCGTCCGCGTCCTATTCCCCGCCGCTGGCGCAGACGCCGATGCACCAGATCGTGCAAAGTCGGCTCATTCCCCAGCTCGACTATTTTTTCCGCAAGATCAGCGCGGAAAAAGAGCAGGTCACCGTCGATGGTTTCCTCGCGTTCCAAGGCAAGGACAAGTTCCTGCCCGGCAAAATCGCCGCCGGCATGGGCGATCTATTGCTGAATATGCCGCGCGAAGGCGGGGACTCCGAACAGGCCCTGCGCGATTACCGCGCCATCGCCGATCTCACCGTCGGCATGGACAACGATACCTGGGGGATCTATTACTACCTGCTGACCTTATACAAGCTGCAGCGCGCCGGCCTTCTCGAGCAGGCGATCAGCCCGGCCACGCTCGCCGTCCTCAAGCAAAAACTGGACTGGAGAAAATTCGTCACCACGCCCGACTACAAGCTCATCAATCTGCCGACCAATTACTACGGGGTCGCATTCAGCGTCGCGCGTCTGCGCATGTTACTGGGCTGGGAGGACGAAAGCGCCAGCCGGAAACTGCTGGAAAAGATGCTGCAGCACTACCAAACCTACTCAGGCAAATACGGTTTCTCCGACGAGACCGACGGCGACGGCCGTTTCGACCGCTACAGCATCCTGCTGATCGCGGAAATCTGCGAGCGCTTCGTCGAAACCGGCCTGCCCGTCACGCCGGAGCTCAAAGCGCTGCTGCGCAAGGCCGCCGATGTGGCGCTCAACATCGCCAATACCGCCGGAGACGGATTCAGTTTCGGCCGCAGCATCGGGCCCTACGGCGACACGGCGGCGCTCGAAATCCTCTCCATCGCCGCCTATCTCGATGTACTGAGCGCGGAAGAAAAACAATACGCCTATAGCTACGCCACCCGCATCTTCGCCAAGTACGTGGATTTCTGGTTCGATCCCGCCACCCATTCGGTCGATATGTGGGGCAAGGGCCGCAGGACCGATGCCTACCGAGGCCGGCACCGCATCCTCGGTGAAAACCTGTCTCTGCTGCATCAACTCCTTTCCGCCAATGCGCTCTGGAACAAGGCCGGCTTCGAGAACAAGCCGCCCAAAGCCGATCTGCAAGCCTGGCTGGATAAGACCCAGCCGCCGTTCCGTCTCACCTGGTTTGCCCGCGGAGAATACGACCGCGCGCTGGCGATTTTCCGCGACCGCCAAACCGTGTTCAGCCTGCTAATGGTCAATGGCGGGCCGGGGCAGCACGCCAACAGTCCTTACTACCCGCTGCCTTTTGCCGACGGTATCGTGGCCGGCACGCCGGACAGCGGCGCCCGGCACCCGCAGCTGCTGCCGAAGTTCACCCTGGTTGACGGCGCCGAGTTGATGGCGACCGCTTTCATCAAAGAACTCCGCACCGAGCAAAACGGCAGCGAGGTCCGTGTCTCGTACCGGCAGGACGAGCTGACGCGCCTGGGCGGCAGCGCACCGGTAAAGGATGCGCGCATCAAACTCGAAACGACCTACACGCTGGCGCCCGGCGTCGTCACGCGCACCGACCGCTACACGCCGCAATCGCCGCTCGCGGTGCGGGAGATCAGCCTGGAATTCGCCTCGTTTTCAGAGGAAGCGACGCTGGAGGGAAGCAAGGTCAAGTTTGCAAAGGGTGTCGTTCACGAATTCGAGACGAGCGGTCTCGACGCCTGTCAGGTCGAAAGGACGGCGCCCAACGACGACTTCAAATCTCCCGGTGGCGCCATGAAGACCCATGTGTCCTGCCGCCTGACCGCATTCACGATGAAAGACCCGCTGACCGTCAAATGGACCATGAGGTACCGATAGCGCCAATTCCGAATCGATATTCCGCATTACCCCCGGCATAC
Source organism: uncultured Burkholderiales bacterium (assembly GCA_964498815.1). Classification (GTDB taxonomy): domain Bacteria; phylum Pseudomonadota; class Gammaproteobacteria; order Burkholderiales; family Usitatibacteraceae; genus UKL13-2. The sequence goes on along the minus strand of CAZCKI010000154.1, from coordinate 4,732 downwards.
GGCTCGGGGCGCATACCAATAAAAATTTGCTTAACTCAATGAGGAGAGAAACATGCGTAAGGAAAATAACAGGACACCCATCGTCGGTAGGCTGACCCCCATCGCATCGGCGGTCGCGCTCGCCTTGTTGTGCGCGGCCGTACCCGCGCTCGCCCAGGTCGCCGCACCGCCGGCCGGGAACGCGACACCGACGGAACGGCTGGAACAGGTCGTGGTAACGGGCAACAAGCGCATCGAAAAGCTGGAACAGGTCCCTCTGGCCATCACCGTTCTGAACGACGCCATCATCCAGCGCAACAATGTGCGCGACCTGACCGACATGATCAATCTGTCGCCGGCGCTCACCATTACCTACGGTACCACGCCCGCCAACAACGGCATCAATATGCGCGGTATCGGTACCACTTCCATCGGCATCGGTGTCGAGGCCGATGTGGCGGTGATCTTCGACGACATCCCGGTGGGCATGCAGGTAAAGGCCTTCCAGGACCTGACGGATGTCTCGCGCATCGAAATTTTGAAAGGCCCGCAGAGCACGCTGTTCGGCAAAAGTGCCATCGCCGGTGCGATCTACATCGTCAGCAAGCCCATCACCGGCCCGATCCAGGGCCGCACCAGCATGCTCTACACCAGCGACCGCGAATGGCGCCTCTCCGCCTCGCTGTCGGGTGCCGTGTCCGAGCAGTTCGGCTTTCGCATCGCCGCCAGCGACAACGACTACCCGGGCAATGTGAACAACCTGACGACCGGTGGCAAGGTAAACGGGTCCACCGGTAAGACTTTCATGGCCAAGCTGAGCTGGCATCCGACCAACAGCCTGGACATCGATTTCACGCCCCGCTACAACAAGACGAAAATATCCTGCTGCGCGCTGGTCCTGACCAGCTTTACACCGCTGCAGGGTGCTCTGCTGTCGAATATCGCGCAGCTGCCGGCTACCACACTCCTGGCCGGTATCACGCCCGGGCCCAATAACCGGGATATCCGTAACAACGATTTCACCGGCCAGAACTCGACCAGCCGCGGCGGCGGCCTGAAGGTCGGCTACAGTTTCGAAAACGGCGCAACGCTGACCTCGATCACCTCGATCGACAAGTACAGCGCCAACGACAGCCGCGACCAGGACTTCGTCGACGTGCCGACGCTCCTTTACTATCCGCTCGCCGGCCGGCCGGCCGGCATCAACGACAGCTATCGGCAATACGGCACTTTCGACGTCTCTTCGCGCACCGAGGAAATCCGGCTGAGCTCGCCGGACGGCGGTACTTTCCGCTACGTCGCCGGCCTCTGGTACGGCAAGAACAGCATCGACCGCCACTTCATCCGCGGCTACAACGGTATCGCTCTGACCACGCCGGCGCAGTACTTCACCAACACCTACAACGTCAACAAGGCCGTTTTCGGACAGGCCTCCTGGGACTTCGTTCCCGACTACACCGTGCTCGCCGGTCTGCGTTTTAACCGCGAGGTTTCCGGCTATACCTTTTCGACGGGCGCGCCGCCGCCCGGCGACTTCGTGCAGACCGCCTACTACTCGAGCATCGACAACAAGGAAGACGCGACCACCGGCAAGCTGAGCCTGCAACACCAGTTCACCAAAGACCTGATGGGCTATGTGATGAGCTCGACCGGCTACAAGGGCCTGGCCTACGATCTAACCAGCGGTCTCAACGCGGCGACCGCCGCGCAACAGCCGGTGAAATCGGAAACCGCGAAAACCTACGAAATCGGATTCAAGGGAAATTTCTTCGATAACCACATGACCTTCAACCTGGCCGCGTTCAACAGCAAGTTCAAGGACTATCAGCAGAATTCCGGCGGCTATCTTCCCGGTACCACCACCTACGTCACGCGCCTCAATAGCGTGGGCGGCGTGCAGACCAAGGGCGTGGAGCTGGACCTCTCCCTGCTGGCGACGCGCGATCTGCTGCTGAACGCCAGCGTCGCCTATACCAAGGCGACCATCACCGATTTCCCGAACGCGCCCTGCTACAACGTGGCCGGCAGCCCCAACGGCGGTTTCAATGCCGAATGCCAGTTGAGGAATCCGCTGTACGGCAATCAAAACGTGCAGAATCTGGCGGGCGGCACCATGCCCAATGCGCCGAAGATCAAACTCTACCTGGACGGCCAATACGACGTCCGCCTGGCCGACCAGTCCTTCGACGGATTCATCACCGCCGCTTACCGGTACCAGGGCAAGGTGCTGACCAACCTGAACCAGGATCCGACTCTGTCGGTGCCGGCCTACGGCATCATGAATCTTGGCGTCGGTATCCGCGACAAGAGCGACAAATACAAGCTGAGCCTGTTCTGCAACAACGTGCTCGACAAGCACTACGCCAACACCGGCTTCACCGGCTTTGGCAGCTGGAGTGCCAGCGCACCCAACCCGCCGGTCAGTGTCACCACCACCACGTGGACGCCTGCGCGGGACGCGTTTCGCTACTACGGTGTTCGATTCGACATGAAATTCTAGGATTGCGCCGAAAACCAAGAATGGAAAGGGCAGTCGCCGGAAGCTACAGGTGGCTGCCCATTTCCAGACAGTCGAAAGAGCGGTTTGAACATGCGCGGCAAGCGTTTACTACCCGTGGCGATGGCGATGCTGTGCTCCTGCGGAGCGCCGGCACCGCATGAGGTGGCGGTCGCCGCCGCGACCGGCGTCACCGGCAATACCCTCTGCCTGAATGCCATTGAACCCGGTGTACAGGACTCCTACCAACGCATCGAAAGCACTTTCGGCAAGGGCGCCGTCGAGTCGCCCAGCGACTCCGTCTATACGCCGATGCGACCGCACGTCCGGGAAATGGCCGGCGACGGAATTGCAGGGCCTCATTTCGCGATCCTCGCCGTCGAACCCACCGACGTGAATCTGGATCTGAAAACAATGGCCGAGGGCGGCGACCGTTCTCGCACGGAAATCAAGATTGCACCGGGAAAACTCGGCCCCCACGCCGCCTTCCAGGCTCATAACGGCGACACCTACGTTTACACCTGGCGCTTCCGCATCGCACCAGACATGAAATTTTCGCCCAGCTTCACCCATATCCATCAGATCAAAGCCTATGGCGGCATGTTTGCCGATCCTCCTCTGATCACTTTCACGGCGCTCGCCGACGGCAACATGGAAGTTCGCCATATCGGCGATATGCATAGAGATTCATCTGTCTCGGCCGTTCTGGGCACCATACCGCTTGCCGGCGTGCCGGGGCAGTGGATAGCCGCGCGCGAGGAGATCGTCTACTCGAATACGGACGGCCGTTACCGGATCGTATTGCGCGATCAGAAGGACGCGGTGTTGCTCAATCTCGATAAGGCCGGTTTGCAGATGTGGCGCAGCGGCGCGGATCATATGCGGCCGAAATGGGGCATCTATCGCAAGCACCACCCCGCGCTCAATCAGAACGTGGCCGACACGATCTACTTCGCCAACTTCGGCATCACCCGCGGGCGCGTGCCAACGTCGGCATGCCGCTGATGCGAACTAGGGACTGCGCGGGGCGATCGAGAAATGGAAGGTGGTGACGGAACGGTAAGGCTGGCCCGGGCGCAGTGTGGTCGACGGAAAGTTGGGGTGATTGGGACTGTCGGGCAGGTGCTGCGTTTCCAGAGCGAAGCCGTCGTAGCGTTGGTAGGCGCGCCCCTCGCTGCCGGTTTCGCTGCCGTCGAAACCGTTGCCGCTGTTGAATTGCACGGAAGGCTCGGTGGTGAGAATCTGCATGCGCCGGCCGCTTTGTGCGTCGTCGATGACAGCGACCAGCGCCAGCTTGCCGGTCCAGCCGGAGAACAGCAGGCTGTGATCGAAGCCGGGCGGATTGCCCAGTAGCACGCTCGCGGCGTTCAGTCTGGTCGCAACGCTGGATGACTGCCGAAAATCCAGAGCGGTACCGGAGACGCTGGCAATTGTGCCGGTAGGAATTCGCTTTGAGTCCGTTTGCGCGAAGCGATCGGCATGAATTTGAAAACGGTGCGTTGCCAGGCCAGCCGCACCGGCGCCGGCGAGGTTGAAAAAAGCGTGGTTGGTTAAATTGATTACGGTCGGAGCGTCGGTGCTGGCCGCATATTCGATGCCGAATTCATTGCGGTTGCGATACAGGCGATAGGTAATGTGGATGTCGAGCCGGCCGGGGAATTGTTGATCGCCATCTGCGCTGACCAAGTGGAACGTGGAGCCCATGGAAACCGCATCGGAGAAATCCTGCCGTAACCAGACGCGCCGGTCGTAGCCGGCGGGGCCGCCGTGTAATGTCACCCCGTTGTTGCCCGGCACCAGGGCGACCGTCCGCCCATCCAGCGGAAAGCGGGCATCGGCTATGCGGCCGGCGTAGCGGCCGATGATGGCAGCAAATTTGCGCCGGGTTTGTTCGTACGACGCCAGGTCAGGCAGGCTTAACACAATGTTTTGCCGCTTGCCGTCACGATCGGGAACTTCGATGGAGGTGATGGTGGCACCGTAGTCGACGTACGAGAGCCGCATGCCGCGGTCGTTTTCCAGCGTGACCCGCTCTATTTTTTGCCCGTCTCGGGTGACGCCCCAGGGTTCGGCGCGGATGCTGGCTGAAAAGGCCCGATCCGCGCATCCAAGCAAGACAACAAGGACCAGGGCATGCAGCCCATGCCTTAGGGCAGGGGCATTATAGGTCGCAGCAGAGGGAAGCGGCATTCACCTTTTTACTACAGATCGGTAATGATCTTGTACTTCGGCACCAGCAGTTTCATGACCGACCAG
>CAZCKI010000153.1:0-7729 GCA_964498815.1 uncultured Burkholderiales bacterium | reverse complement strand
GTCGCCTGCCGACTCTTCCATCAGGTCGGCCTTGAAGCCCTTGCGCTCGGCGTACTTCAGGTATTGCCGTAGCAGCATCGACGCCCAGTCCTGCGCCTCGGTGCCGCCGGCGCCCGCCTGGATGTCGATAAAGCAGTTGTTGGGGTCGGCCGGATTGGAGAACATGCGGCGGAATTCCATGTCGCCGACCAACTGCGCGATGCCCGATACGTCGGACTCGACCGCTTCCAGCGTGCCGTCGTCGCCCTCGGCCTTGGCGAGATCGAATAGTTCTCGCGAGTCTTCCAGGCCGGACGCGACCTTTTGGAGCGTGTCCACCACGCCTTCCAGCAGTTTCTTTTCGCGGCCCAATTCCTGGGCGCGCTTGTTGTCGGCCCAGATGGCCGGGTCTTCGGCAAGCTTGCTGACTTCCTCTAGGCGGGAAACCTTGCTGTCAAAGTCAAAGATACCTCCGCAACTCGGTCGCGCGGGCGGACAAGTCGGTGATCGAATTGGAGATGGCGTTGATGCGGTCGGCTTCCATGATGCTTTTCAGTCTGTGAAATCAGCTTCGAATTATACGCGAGCGGCACGCTGACTAGTCGAAGAGATGCTGCTGCCGAGAGCAAAAATCAAAGGCGGCAACCAGAAAAATACAGGGGAAACGTATCCCGCCCCCGCCTACGCGGGGGAAGGGCAAGAAAACGACGTCATTTGAGGAAGTGAGCCCAATAGCACATTCTTTGTAAATGCAGGGGCGTCAGCTAGGTCGTATGATCGAGCAACAATTGCAAGGTCGAATTGCCCCGGAATTCGTTGATCGAGGGCCGGAACACGGCATCGATCTTCGCTGGTAGCAGGTCAGGCGAACCAAAACGCATCGCTTCAAACGTGGTGCCATCCATCACCACCTTGAGCTTCAAATGCTTTTCTCCGACAACGCGCTGCTCCGCCACCCGCATCGAGGCGGTGAAGGTGGGGGTGGCGAAGCCCTGGCCCCAGACGCCGCCTTCCAGCGACTGCACGAAACCAAAATCGAGTTCCTTCGCCGAAATCGCACCGTCGGTCTCGATGCGCGCACCCAGCTCCGCCGGCGTCAGCCATTCGCGCACCACCTGCTCGAAAGCTGCGGCAAAGTCGTTCAATGCGCCCTCGGCGATGGTCAATCCGGCCGCCATGGCGTGACCGCCGAAGCGGACGATCATGTGCGGGTGGCGCTTGGTAATGAGGTCTAGCGCGTCGCGCAGGTGCAGGCCGGTGATGGAACGGCCCGAACCTTTCAGGTGCCCACTACCGTCTGCGGCAAAGGCAATCACCGGACGATGATATTTATCCTTGATGCGCGAGGCGAGGATACCAACCACGCCCTGGTGCCAGCCGGGGTCGAACAAGGCCAGCGAATAGCGCTGCGCCACGTCGATATCGGCGAGCGTTGCCAGCGCCGACTCGCGCATGCCGGCCTCGATTACGCGCCGCTCGCGGTTGAAGGCATCCAGGCGCGTGGCGAGCTGCAAGGCGGTAGCGTCATCGTCGGCCAGCAGGCAGGCGATGCCGATCGACATGTCGTCGAGCCGGCCGGCGGCATTGAGCCGCGGGCCGATGACGAAGCCCAGGTCGTAGGTTCCGGCGCGTGCGTAGTCGCGCCCGGCCACTTGCAGCAAGGCGCGCAGTCCCGGCTGCATGCGGCCAGCGCGAATACGCTGCAGACCCTGCTCCACCAGCACGCGGTTGTTGTGGTCGAGGCGAACCACGTCGGCCACGGTGCCGAGTGCCACCAGATCGAGCAGGCCGGCGAGGTTCGGCTCCGGTCGATTCGCAAAGTAGTCGCGCTTGCGCAGCAAGGCGCGCAGCGCCGACATCACGTAGAAAATGACCCCCACGCCGGCCAGGTTCTTGCTGGCGAAGGTATCGCCCGGCTGGTTGGGATTGACGATGCACGCCGCATCCGGCAACACCTCGCCCGGCAGGTGGTGATCGGTCACCAGCACGGCGATGCCGCGACGATTGGCCTCGGCGACACCTTCGACGCTGGCGATGCCGTTATCGACGGTGATGATGATGTCGGGCTTGCGCTCGGCGGCGAGCGCCACGATCTCCGGCGTGAGCCCGTATCCCAGCGTGAAGCGGTCCGGCACGATGAAATCGACCGCTGCGCCCATCGTCGCCAAAGCGCGCATGCCGACCGCGCAGGCGGTGGCGCCGTCGGCATCGTAATCGGCGACGATCAGGATGCGTTTTTTTGCGGCGATGGCGTCGGCCAGCATGGTCGTGGCCGCATCGACGCGCGCGAGCTGTGCGGGGGAGAGCAAGGCGGGCAATGCGAGGCCGAGGTCTGCGGGCGTCTGCACGCCGCGTGCCGCGTAGAGGCGGGCCATGCGCGGATCGATGTGCGCCGCCACCAGTGCCTCGTATGCGGCGGGGTCCTGTTGCCGGGTGACGATCTCAGGCATGCGCTGTCCAGGGTTTTGTCGCGCGCCAGAAACGCCGGCGCATGGCGGACCGAATGGTGGTGACCAGCGAAGCGGATTCGTTCGGCAACAGCAATGTGAGCGTTGCGATTTCGCCGGCCAGTAGCTTTTGCTTTGCGGGCGCGAACCAGTTCGCGTGCATCGTTTCCACCGCCGCCATCCAGCCGGCCACGTCGTTGCCGCGTAACGCGCGCGTCGCCTGATGCAACACGACTAGCGTCGGCTCCACTGCAGCGGGTAGACCGTCGATGCTATCGGGCAAATCCGCCAGTGCATCGCCTCGGTGCAAGGCGATGCCGCGTGCCAGCGCAAGACTCGCGACGATACGGCGCGGCTCGTGATGAGCTGCCTTTTCCGGCAGTGCGCCGCCGCCCCAAAACCAAAGTCCGTTGATGGCAGGCTGTCCGGCCGCTTCCCGCGCCTGATTGACCGGGTGATCGTGCAGCAGCATGGCGACTTCGTTTTGCAGCGAGCGCCAATTGATGCGCCCGCTGTGCGTCGGCAGGCGCTCGAACACCGAAGCGCCGCTCACGCGCCATAGCGGTACAGCGACGGGCAGATCCGCTTCCGGCACGCGCACATACCACCGCGCATCGTGGCGCACTACAATTTGCAGGTCGTCCTGCAGGAAATGCGCGTTGAGGGTCGCGGCAATCGCGTGCGCTTCGTCGAGGGTGGGCTGCAACACGTGCGAATCGAGCAGTTGCACATTGTCGCGCTGTACCGCGAGGTGCACCGGGTCGGCGCGCAGCCAACATTCGCGTCCCGGCGTGCCGCCGTCCGCCAGCAGGGTCAGCGGCGCCACTGGCTCCGCACACCCGCACTCAGCCTGCAAGGCCTCTTCCAGGAAAGCTCCAGGTTGCGAAGCGGTATTCCCCTTCGCCAACAGCCAATCGAGTGCCGGCAGGCGGGGCAGGGCTTGTGCGGGGACAAAGGCGGGCGGCGGCAAAAGGTCTGCAGCGAGGATCGTGAGGTGCATTGGCCATCTTAGCATCGCGACCGGCGCGCTTTTTATGGCACACTGCGGCCAACATCCGCTGATCGCCCCCGCCTTGCAACCCCTCTCCCTCTTTATCGGTCTGCGCTATACGCTTGCCAAGCGCAGCAACCGCTTCATCTCATTCATTTCGCTGGCGTCGATGCTCGGCATCGCCGTCGGCATCACCGCGCTCATCACGGTGATGTCGGTGATGAACGGCTTCCAGAAGGAAGTGCGCGCCAGCATCCTGGGCGTCGCTTCGCACATCCAGGTCAACGGCGACGATGACCGCCTGGCCGACTGGAAGAACGTGCAATCCGCCGTGCGATCGCACCCGGAAGTGACCGGCGCCGCACCGTTTGTGAACGGCCAGGGCCTGCTGAGCGGTGCCGGCAATGTGCGCGGCGTGGTGGTGCGCGGCATCCTGCCCGGCGAGGAAAAGGCCGTATCTGACCTCGGCAAGAACATGCGCGTGGGCAACATCGGCGACCTGCGGCCCGGCGAATACGGCATGGTGCTGGGAGCCGATCTCGCCCGCATCCTGCAAGTGCAGCGCGGCGACAAACTGCAGCTGATGATCCCGCAGGGCAGCGTCACGCCGATCGGCAATGTGCCGCGCATGCGCTCGTTCACGGTGGTTGGCACCGTCAACACCGGCCACTACGAATACGATTCCACGCTGGCCGTGATCCACCTGGCCGATGCGCAAACCTTGTTTCGACTAGCGGACGCCGTCAGCGGCGTGCGGGTGAAGCTGCGCGACGTCGATAGTGCGCCACGCATCGCGCGCGAAATCGCCAGGCTCTGGAAAGGCGAAGGCTACGTGTCCGACTGGACCCAGCAGAACGCCACGTACTTCAAGGCGGTGCAGCTGGAAAAGCGCATGATGTTCGTGATCCTGGCGCTGATCATCGCGGTGGCCGCGTTCAACCTCGTTTCGACGCTGGTGATGGTGGTGACCGACAAGCAACCGCAGATCGCCATCCTGCGTACGCTAGGCGCCTCGCCGGCCATGATTACGCGCATCTTCGTCGTGCAGGGTGCTGTGATTGGCGTGTTCGGCACGCTGCTGGGTGTTGCCGGTGGCGTGTTGCTGGCGCTGAACATTTCCAGCGTGATCGATTTTCTCGAACGCCTGTTTCATTTTCAGTTGCTGCCGCGCGATATTTACTTCGTGCAGGGACTGCCATCCGACCTGCACGGCGGCGATGTGACGGCTGTGGCCGTGGTGGCGCTGGTCATGGCGTTGGTGGCAACGCTTTACCCGAGCTGGCAAGCCTCGCAAGTCAATCCGGCCGAGGCCTTGCGGCATGAATAAGCCGGCCGATTCGGTGATCCTGCGCTGTCGCAACGTCGGCAAGACCTTCCTGCAAGGCAAGGTGGAAGTACCGGTGTTGCGCGGCATCGATCTCGACGTGAAGCCGGGCGAGACCATCGCCATCGTCGGCGCGTCCGGTTCCGGCAAGAGCACGCTGCTGCACATTCTCGGCGGCCTCGAAGCGCCGACTACCGGCGAAGTGAATTTGCAGGGCGAGCGCATCGACGCGCTGTCCCCGGCCGCACAAGGCATGTTGCGCAATCGCGCATTGGGATTCGTCTACCAGTTCCACCACCTGTTACCCGAGTTCACCGCCCTCGAAAACGTCGCCATTCCGTTGGCGCTGCGCGGCGAATCCACCGCCAAGGCCAAAGCCACCGCGAGCGAAATGCTCGCCGAAGTAGGGCTCTCGCACCGCCTCACCCACAAGCCGGGCGAACTCTCCGGCGGCGAACGCCAGCGCGTCGCCGTTGCCCGCGCACTCGTCACACGGCCCGCCTGCGTGCTCGCCGACGAGCCCACCGGCAACCTCGACCGCGCCACCGCCGATCAGGTGTTCGAACTCATCATGCAGCTCAATGCCAAGCTGGGCACGGCGCTGGTGATGGTGACGCACGATCCTACGCTTGCGGCGAGGATGCAGCGGAGGCTGACGATGATGGATGGTAGGCTGACCGATGGTTAAGGCGGGCCTCGCGATGCCGCAATTGCGAGTAGGTGGCGGCGTAAATGCTACGAGGCTAGACCTGCCCCCATTTTTCTGTCCCACTACAGCAGCTTCAATACAAGATTACGCTGTGCTGCCAGACCCTGATCCTACCAATGGTCGATCCAGCGGAGCCAACACCCACTCGTACTCCGGCACCCACAAGAATTGTTTCTCCACCATTCATTTGTAAGCCTTGAAACGCAGGTTTGTTGGCGGGCGTACCTTCAATGTCTACTGCAATATCAGGATGCTGACAGGTCAAGTTTTCAAGTTCGAGGTACGTGTGACGTCCAACAGCGCTACGGCCCACAATAAGGTGATCAGCACCGCACTTAACGCGACATGAGTCAAGAAACATGTCCAAGTACTCGACAGTCACCTGATTTGGCGGGGAAACGCTCAAAACTAGTGCCTTCCTGCCGCCTTCGGCCTTAATTGTGAGTCTGTTGCCCGTAACTGTCAGATCCCATAAGTCTAATGGACCTGCCCACACATTCTCGCTAATCTCAAAAATCGATTTGCCATTGGAGTCGCAGAAAATGCCATTCAAAGTTGGGAAGGCTGCACCATCTTTCGGTGGACGAATGGACAGAATCTCTGTGCCGTTGATACGGAACAGGCAGCGTGGCGCGTGAAAGGTGGCACTTCCAAGCTTTACAGTAATAAGTTGCGCAGAAAGATCAAACTCATCAAAAGGGCGCCTTATCTCTTGGGACGTTTGTGTCTCTGCATATTTCGCTGCGACGGTCTGTTTCGAAAGGAGACCGCGATTGACTTTGTCATGACATCCGCCACATAACAGACAAATTCTGTCGACATCGTGGGTTTGTGCATTGGAAAACTCAGGTTCGATATGCTCGTACTGGTAGATGGCGCATCGGCAAACTACGCACCCAAATTTCGATCGACGCCGAATCTCCAACTTGGCTTCTTCGGGCATATGTCGAGATAGGCCATGCTTATTCTTCATGAAAACTTTGGTCTAACCTACTCTTAAATTGAATGGCATGTATCCCCGCACGACAAGTGCGCCGATTTTAAGATAGGGAAATGAGATAGCGACCCTACCGAGACTTACTTGCCTGTGTGCGTGTGCCTTGTCGGCGCTATGTGGAATTGTTGTGGGTCTCATTGGCTTGGAAGGTAAATGGAACCCCTTCATTAAGTGGTATCTTTTTTGCGAGAACCTTCATACAAATGTCGGTAGTACGAAGTGGTGTTTCTGGGAACATGTCGTTGTATTCAATTCTTGCACAAAGATAAATATCAATTTCCCCTGCTAGCAGTTGTTGCGCCTGTTGGAAGGTGAGGAAGTCTTTGCCATCGAAACCATAAAGACGAAATGGCGATTTCGGGCCACAGACAACAGTGGCACCAGTACTTACGCCCTTGGTGAAGCCCTCGAATTTCTTCCCTTTGGCTATCTCCATCAAAGCCACGCCGCCCCAGAGATTGTGAGCCGGCGTATTCCCCGAGTTGATGCATTCAACAGTTATTGTCCATCCGCTTATGGCCCCTTTTATATCCTTATGCTTTTCGCAGGTGTATCCAGTTGTGGACATATAGGCGCGTTGAGAAATTATCAAAGCTATCTCAGCAACTTTGGCACTCTTTACGGCAGCATCCGCGCTATTTTTGGTGGCCCTAGCGTTGATAACACCTATAGCGAGAGAACGTCTCATATCGCGCTTGGATTGCCAGGAAGCCTCCTTGGCATCTTTCCAAAGCCCATAGGTGAAGTAAGCGAGAACGGCCGTAATTCCAGCAAGGGCAGCGGTGCCATAGGTGAGCCACCGATCAAGAGAAGGCTTCTCGTGATGTTCGTATTCTTGGTGTTCGGTTTCCGCTTCGGTTTTAGCGGGAACAATAGGCTCAATAACTACCGGGGATTCTTTAGTTCCATACGGCAGATAAAACCTTATGTCGGACTGGGATTTGTCCTTGGGGGGCTGGCTATTTTTCTTTTGAACGTCTTTCTCGCTACTTGGTGCTGGTGCGTCTGACCATGCACAAACTGACATCACAACCGCGATTATTCCGACGAGTACGCGCATGGTCTGCCTCCCTAGCAGTTGAAGCTAGAGGATAGGCCATCTATGAAATTGGCGCACCTACCTGCACAGGTTGGAAGTGGCACCATTGCGAGGCAGGCCCAAAAATGGGGGCAGGTCTTTCATTTTCGCATTTGCAGCGTTATCTTCGCTGAGATGGCTGGTCACGTACTAGGGCAGGTTTTCAAAATCGTATTTGCCCCGCAGTCTGCAGCCCAAGGCAGC
>CAZCKI010000152.1:0-7741 GCA_964498815.1 uncultured Burkholderiales bacterium | reverse complement strand
CATGGTGCGCGACGTGGCCGCCCGCCTCAATAGCGACGCGCGCGTGGCGTCCTACGTGGTCGAATCGGAAAACTTCGAGTCGATCCACAATCATTCGGCCTACGCGCTGATCGAAAAGAACAAGACGGCATAAGCCTACTGCGCGGCGTTGGGAGCGCGCCGTGCGGTGCTCGCGATCCTCGTGTACGTCCATGTACACTCCGGTCGCTGCGCTCCGGCCGACGCACTCCGAACGCCGCTCGCTACGGCTTCTGCCATCCTGTTTGCGGCGCGGCTGACGGCTCCGCCGAGGGCTTACAATGCCCGCATGAATTCCGCTGCGCCGGCCGGGCGATTGTCGCTATACCTGAAGCTGATCCGTTTCGATCGTCCGATCGGCACCCTGCTGTTGCTGTGGCCGACGCTGTGGGCTCTATGGCTGGCCTCCAATGGTCACCCGCCCTGGATGCACTTCCTTGGGTTCGCGCTCGGCACCCTGCTGATGCGTTCCGCCGGCTGCGCCATCAACGACTACGCCGACCGCGACATCGACCCGCATGTACAGCGCACCGCGGCGCGCCCGCTGGCCGCCGGGCAGATCAAACCCGCCGAGGCGCTGTGGGTGGCGGCGGTGCTGGCGGCGGTGTCTTTTGTCTTGGTGCTGCTGGTGTTCAATGCGCTCACCATCATGCTGTCTTTCGCTGCCCTGTTTCTCGCGGCGAGCTACCCTTTCACCAAGCGATTTTTCGCGATGCCGCAGGCCTACCTGGGCATCGCCTTCGGCTTCGGCATTCCCATGGCCTTCGCCGCCGAGACCGGCGCGGTGCCGGCGCTGGCGTGGTGGTTGCTCGCCGCCAATGTGTGCTGGACCATCGCCTACGACACCGAGTACGCCATGGTCGACCGCGACGACGACGTGAAACTCGGCATCCGCACCACCGCCATCCTGTTCGGCCGCTTCGATGTGGCGACGGTGATGTTCTGTTATCTCGCAACACTCGTTCTGCTGATCGCCATCGGCAAGACCATAGCCATGGGCTGGCCGTATTGGCTGGGCATGACGGCGGCGGCGGCGATTGCGCTCTATCACTACGCGCTGATTCACAAGCGCAATCGCGACGCCTGTTTTCGCGCGTTTTTGCACAATAGCTGGTTTGGCTTTGCCGTGTTCTGCGGGATCGTGGCCGATTTCGCCCTGCGCTGAGGATTTGCGCTGCATCAAATCCGGCCACCTCGCCGACGCTACAATTGCGACATCATGAATTGGCTGTTTTCACGCACCACATCGCGTCTGGCGCTGCGTGTCGGCATCGCCGCCTTGCTGTTCGCCGCCCTGTCACCGACGCTGGCGGCGTGGCGCGCGCAATCGCAGCCCACGCCGCTGGGCGAGATTTGCACGGCGATGGGTTTCGTCAAGGTCGCGGCCGACGGCGTCACGCTGCCTGCGACACCCGCCAAACATGCGCCGCACTGCGCCTGGTGCCTGTCGCCGGGCACCTGGCTGGCGCTGGCCGGCGAGGTGCAGGTTTCGCTGCCTTTGTCCGTGGGGCGCATCTACTCGACGCAGGCTTACGCAACTGAGTTTTCACCGCAGCGCGCCCACACGCTCGCCTGGGCGCAAGCTCCTCCCTACTTTTCCTGAAGCGACATTGTTGGTCGTGGCGCCCGCAATGACGCGGGCGTGTCGTTCACTTTTTTCAGGAAAGTCCCATGTCTTTTCGCAAGATTCTTTTCGCCACGCTCGGCGCAACCTTACTATTGCCGTCCACCGTGCGGGCCTGTTCAAGTTGCGGCTGCTCGGTCAATTCCGACTGGGCGGGCCAGGGCTATTCGGCCAACGCCGGATTCCATTTCGACGTCCGCTACGACTATTTCAACCAGGACCAGTTGCGCAGCGGCAGCGGTCGCTTCGACCGTGCGTCCGCATCCGTGCCCAATGATCGCGAATTGCAAGTCACCACGATCAATCGCGCGCTCAACCTGGGTTTCGATTACAACGCCGATGGCGATTGGGGTGTGCAGTTGCAGGTACCGGTATTCGACCGGCCGCACGCCACCATCGCGGAAGGCGACGATGAGATTTCACGCTCGCGTTCGCGCGGACTGGGCGACATGCGCCTGATCGGCCGCTACCAGGGATTCAACGACGATCGATCGCTGGGCGTGCAATTCGGCCTCAAGCTGCCGACCGGTCGCAGCAACTTCGAGTTCAACGACGGCCCGCAGGCAGGCAACTCACTCGATCGCGGCTTGCAGCCCGGCGCCGGCACCACCGATTTGTTACTGGGGATCTATCGGCACGGCGCATTGGGCGAGCGGCTCGTTTTTTTTACGGCAGCCCTGCTGCAAGTGCCGCTCAATGCGCACGATCGCTTTCGACCGGGCGCGGGACTCAACGTCAACGCCGGTGTGCGCTACCTGGGCGAGGGCGGCATCGTGCCGCAATTGCAAATCAACGTTCGCCATGAGCGGCGCGAGTCCGGCGCCAATGCCGATGTCGACAATAGCGGCGCGACGCTGGTACATCTGAGCCCGGGCATCGCTTGGCCGATCGGCCGCAAGCTGCAGGCGTATGCGTTTGTGCAGATGCCGCTGTACCAGCGCGTCAATGGATTGCAACTCGAACCGCACTACAGCGTGTCGGTCGGCGTACGCTGGCCGCTGTAACCGTTGCGCCAAAAAAAACGGGCGCCGAAGCGCCCGTGACAACAGAGGGTTCGGTTAATCAGTGCCCGTCAGTTGCAGGCGAATTTCGCCTCCGGGAAACGCGGCGCTGTGCACATTGGCGTAGGTGCCGCCGGTGGCGAAGGCGTTGGCCTGTACTTGCGTCATCGTCGCGTTCGGATTGGTGGTGCTCCAGACGCCGGGGGAGGTTTGCGTGAACGGCACGAACACCGGCCCGTTGACCCCCGCAGCACCCAGGTGTATGTGCGCTGCGGTGGCGGTGATGCCGCTGGTGGTGAGTGCCACCGTGACACCGAGCGTGGCCGGATTGACATCGACGCGGATGCGGCCGACGGCGGTTGACGGTGTGGCTGGTACTTCCTGCGCATTGGTGAGCACGCCGGTGCGGACGATGGTGCCCAACTGCGCGCGGATTTCGCCGCCGGGCGCGGCGGCGCTGTGCACATTGGCATAGTTGCCGCCGAACAGCATGGTTTGGTACTGCGTGGCCGTCATGGTGGTCTGCGTCATCGTCCAGGTGGCACCGCCCGCCGTGGTCTGACTGAAGGGGTAGGTGACGCCCGCGCTCACGCCGAAGGCGCCGGTATGAATATGGGCGACGGTCGCAGTGATGCCGTTGGTGACAAAGGTACCGTTCAGGACGCGCGTGATCGGATCGATCACCGCGCGCGCGGTGGCCTGTGCGGTGGAACTGTTGGTGGGCACCTCCTGCGCCGACGTCAACAATGCGTCGTACACGATGCGGCCGACCTGCCCGCGCAACGCGCCGTCGGTGCTGGCGGCGCTGGTGGCGTTGACATATAACGCGCCGTTTTGAAAGGATGTCAGTTGCGCGCTCGTCAGCACGGTGCCACCCGGCACCACCCAGTTGCCGGAACCGGCCGGCGTTTCGGTAAGCGACACCAGCGCGGCGCCGTTGGCGCCAAGCGCACCGTCGTGGATGCGTACGGCGGTGGCGGCGAGGCCGCTGATGGTAACCGCGCCGGTGAGTGCGAGCGTCAGGGTGTTCATGCCGAGGACGGCGTTGCCGCTGCCGGCCGAGGCGACCGGCGGCGTCACCTGGGTGCTGGTGAGGTTGGCGGTGCGTACGTCGATACCGTATTGGCCGCGAATCTGCCCGCTCGGATACAGATTGGTGGCAACGTTGGCGTACATGCCGCCGTTGCGAAAGGTGGTGACCTGATCGGCGGACAGTGCTGCGCCTGCGGGGAAGGTCCAGGTGCCGCTGCCGGGGGTCTGTTCCACCAGCGTAGTGACAACGCTACCGTTGCTGCCGACCGCGCCCGCGTTGAGGGTCACTCCGGTAGAGGTGATGCCGGAAATGACCACCGAGCCGGACAGCATGCCCGAATTCATGTCGACGGTGACGGTTGAGGTTCCGGAGGCGCTGGTCAGCACCGACGGCGTCATTTGTCCGCCGTAGAGCGTGGCCGACTGGACGATCGGGCCGGAAACCATATCCCCGCCACCGCCATAGCCACACGCCGCAAGCAGCAGGGTTGCCGACAGCGCCGCGATGGCGCCGAATTGTTTGCGCAAGTTCAACATGTTTGTCTCCCCGGACAGGCCGCGGGCCACGCGCAAGGAGGTTTCTCGCGCAATAAGCGATACGGCGAAAGATAAACACGTTGCGCTGCTGCTCTATTCCGGGAAAGCGGCGGAAAACGCGAATATCGCTGAACGCCGCCCCCGGCAGGCGCAGGGATGGATCGGCGCGGTAAACACCGCGTAACCGGGCCTATTCCATTGCCGGGTCGTGACAGTTCGCGGCCCGGCTTTCTCGCACCGCGCACGAACACGATGGTAGTATGGTGCAAAGGCCGTCCCGTCACTCACTGACTGCGGCGGGACGGCCAAAATAAGAACGACGTTCCTGCAGAGGTTTCGATGGCAACAGGGGTATTTCTCCTGCCGGGGTTGCGCACTCCGTTTTGCAAAGTGGATGGGCCGTTGCGTGCGTTGGATGCCATTCAGCTATCGCTGCCGGTGGCGCAGGCGATGGCAAAGGTTGCGCGCCCGGATTGGCTGGTGTGGGGCACGGTGATTCCGTCGCTGCGCTGGAGCAATATCGCGCGCGAAGTGTGGCTCGACGCCAAGCTCGACCCCTCGGTACCGGCCTACTCGACGGTGATGGCGTGCTCGACTTCGATGGTCGGCGTGTTCGAGGCGGCTGGCCTCGTCAATGCCGAAAAGCCGGTGGCGCTGGTCGGTGGCGTGGAGGCGATGTCGCGCGTGCAGATCGGCCTCACGCAAGGTTTCTCCGATTGGCTGCGCGCGGTGATCCAGGCCAGGAGCCTGGGTGCGCGCATCGATGCGATCGCCGCCGTCCCGTTCGGCCAGCTGCGCCTCGATATCCCCAGCGTGAAAAACCGCGTCACCGGAAAAAGCATGGGTGAGCACTGCGAGGAAATGGCCAAGACTTGGAAGATTCCCCGCGAGGCACAGGATCGCATCGCGGCGCAAAGCCATCAGCGTGCCGTGGCGGCGAGCGCTTCGGGTTTCTTCGACGACCTGATCCTCGAAGTAAATGCGACGCGACGCGACACCATCCCGCGCGCCGATTCGACGCCGGAAAAACTGGCTGCGCTGAAACCGGCGTTCGACCGCTTGGCGGCCGGCACCATCACCGCCGGCAATGCCTCTCCCCTCACCGATGGCGCGGCGGCGATCTGGGTGGTGTCGGGCGAGACGGCGCTCTCGAATTTCCCGAGCAAGGGATCGGCGGTGCGCCTGGTCGATTTCGAGCTGGCCGCCGTCGACATCTTTCAGGAAGGGTTACTGATGGCGCCGGCCTACGCGATCCCGCGCCTGCTGGCGCGCAACCGACTCACCTTCGCCGATATAGCCCTCTACGAAATCCACGAAGCCTTTGCGGCGCAGGTGCTCTGCAATATTGCGGCACTCGAAGACGAATCGTTCCGGCGCGAAAAAGCCGGCGTCAACCACGACCTCGGCCGCGTGCCGCAGGAACGCATGAATCCGCACGGCGGCAGTGTCGCCATCGGCCATCCGTTCGGCGCCACCGGTGCGCGCATCCTGAGCCAGGCCGTCAAGGAACTGTCGGCGATGGGGCCGGGCAAGCGCGCGCTGGTCAGCATTTGCGCCGACGGCGGCTTGGGCACCGTCGCGCTCTTGGAGTCCGCGTAGATGCAGCAAGTGAAAGGCAAGATGACAACAGATGGCCCGGCGGATGCGGTCAGCGAGCACCGCGCCTTGTTGCGTCGCGCTTGGGACCAGCACCTGACCCGGCCCTCGACCGCATTTTCGCTGGCGAGCGAAGCGCTCACCCTGTCAAAACAGGCGGACGATGCCAAGACGGCGGCATGGGCGCAACTGTGTAAGGCCCTGGCCGGCTACCGCTGGCTGGAGGCCGATGCCGAGCACGTGCACGACGATTTCGCGCGCGCGGCCGAGGCGATGGCCTCGGTGTACGACACCCGCGGCATGCGCCTCGCCGCGCTGGCGCCCGCCATCATCGCCGGCAAGCGCGGCCAGTGGCAGGACGCCTTGACCCAGTACGAGGCGCTGATCGGCACCTTCGATCTCAACACCCTCGACGCCGACAATTTTTACCCGCTGCTGGGGCTTTCGACCAGCTATGTGTATTGCGGCAATCTGGCGGAAGGCTTGCGCTTTGGCTATTCCGGCCTGCACCTGTCGCAGCAGCTCGCTCTCGCGCCGCAGGAAGTGAACATGTGCCTGCCCTTGGGGGTGGCGCTGATGGCGGCGCGCGATGCGCCGGAGGCGGCCACCCTGTACGAATCGGCCGAGCAGATCGCCGAGAGCATCGATAGCCCCATGTTGCTGCGTACCGTGCGCAACAACCGGGCGGTTGCGTTGCGGCGGATGGGCAGGATCGACGACGCCGAATCGCTGGTCAACAAGGTGCTGGCGGAACCGTGCTCGATGATCGGCGGCGCCCAGTTTGCGCACTATTCTGCGGCGGAGCTCTACATCCTGCGCGACCGGCTCGACCTGGCCGAAGCCCATCTGGAAGCCGCGCACGCGGCACTCAAGGGCAAGCCGCTGCAGCCGCTCGATGCGGCGAAATTGCATTTCATCGCCGGCCTGATCGCGAGCCGCCGCAATCATTTTCCGCGCGCGATCGAGGAATTCGCGCAGGTCGATGCCTTGCTGCCGACGCTGTCTGCGTGGCGTTTCTCCGACCGGGCGCAGGTCTACGACGAATTGGCGGCGGCGTATGCGCAACAGGCCATGTTTGAAGAGGCCTATCGCACGCAAAAGAAGTCCTCGCACGACTACCTGATCAACGTCGAAGTGCTCAACCGGGTGCGCCATTTCTCGATGCAGGTGCGCCAGGAGATCAGCCGGGTTCGCTCGGAACTGGAGCGCGAATCGCGCCAGCGCCTCGACCTGCAGGACGCGCACCGCAAATTGCGCGAGCAGGCCGAGCACACCGCGCGCGAGGCGATGTCGCTGCGCGAGGCGGCCACCCACGATGCGCTCACCGGACTACCCAACCGGCGCTACCTCGACGAGACTCTGCCGAAAATGCTGCGCCTGGGCCAACAGACGGCGACACCGCTGGCCATCGCATTCCTGGACATCGATCATTTCAAGCTGGTCAACGACCGCCACGGCCACGCCATGGGCGACGAAGTGCTGCGCGGCATCGGCCGCCTGGCGCCGGGTTTCATGCGCGGCTCGGACCTGATGGGGCGCTACGGCGGCGAGGAGTTTTGCGTGGCGCTGATCGGCTGCGGACCGGCGGCGGCGGTGAAGCGCATTCGCGGCTTGCTGGAAACGGTGCGGCGGCAGGAATTCCGGTCCGGGATCGACCAGATCGCCGACGTCACCTTTTCCGCCGGTATCGCCGTCTATCCTGAGGACGGCGTGGAGCTGGCAGCATTGATGGCGACCGCCGACCGGCGCTTGTATGAGGCAAAAAACGCCGGCCGCGCGCGCGTGCTGTGCGACGAGCGCATAGTCGCCGGCGAACAGCATACCTTGGCGGACTGAGCGCTACCGCGATGCTGCGGCACTGCCCATTGTCTCGGGTTGTTGCCGATGGCGGTAGTCGCGGTCGCGACCATGCATAATCCCTATTGACCGGGAG
>CAZCKI010000151.1:0-7750 GCA_964498815.1 uncultured Burkholderiales bacterium | reverse complement strand
CGCAGGGTAGTGGCCTTGTTGACCTTGCCGTCGTCGGCAACGATTTCGCCGGCGATGATTTTCAGGAGAGAGGACTTGCCCGCGCCGTTGCGACCGATCAGGGCGATGCGCTCGTTGTTCTCGATCGCGAAATCGGCGTGGTCGAGCAGCGCCACGTCGCCGTAGGCGAGGCAAAGTTCCTGTAAGTGCAATAACGCCATAGCGAACCCGAGGAAGGGGCCAAACGTGGAAAGGGCTGCCATTGTAGCGAGTCACGGGCGACGAAACCGGATCGGTATCAATTGTGCGTACCGGGGACGGCAAAGCGTGCAACTTATAATCCCTCCATGTCCACTCACACCCTCCCGGTGCGCCACCTGCTGCTGGCGCTCGCCGTAGTTGCAATCTGGGGCAGCAATTTCGTCGTCATCAAGGTGGGCCTCGCCCACTTGCCGCCGTTCCTGTTCGCGGCGCTGCGTTTCACGCTGGTGGCGCTGCCGCTTGTTTTCGTGCTGCCGAGACCGGCCGCATCGTGGAGAAATCTCGCGGCATACGGCGTGCTGATCGGCGCCGGCCAATTCGGCCTGCTGTTCTTCGCCATGCGTGACCACATTTCACCTGGGCTCGCCTCGCTGGTGATCCAGATGCAGGTGTTCTTCACCATTTTCCTGTCGATGACGCTCGCCCACGAAAAAGTGCATCTGCGGCAATGGCTGGCATTACTGCTGGCCGCCACCGGCATCGGCGTGATCGCCTGGCATACCGACGGCAGCACGACAGTGGCCGGTGTCGCCCTGGTCTTGCTGGCCGCCCTTTGCTGGGCGGGCGGCAATATGGTCAGCAAGCGCGCCGGTCGCGTCAATATGGTCGCCTACGTGGCCTGGTCGAGTTTGTTCGCGGCGCCACCGCTGTTCGTTTTGTCGCTGCTGTTCGAAGGCAGCGATGCCATCGTGGCCGGTGTGCGCAGTGCCGACTGGGCCACCTGGGGCGCGGTACTGTGGCAGTCGGTCGGCAATTCGCTGTTCGGCTACGCCGCATGGGGTTGGCTGCTGGCGCGCCACCCGGCCGCGACCATCACGCCTATGGCGTTGCTGGTGCCGGTGTTCGGCATGGCGGCTTCGGCGTGGTGGCTGGGTGAAGCGATGCCGCTGTGGAAATTCGTTGCCATGGGATTGGTGATGGCGGGGCTCGCGATGAACTTCTGGAGTTCAAAACCCAAGACCTGAAGCGAATCGGAGCAAGCCGATTGCAGGATTGATAGACTTCGATTCTCAGCAACCCGACCGTCCGGCCAAGGCCCCGCCCGCCATGAGCAAATCATCAGTCGAATCGCGCATCGACGGATTCATCGCTAAGTTCACGCCCGACGTGGCCGCGCAGATGCACGCGGTCCGTGCCCGGCTGCACAAGCTGATCCCGCGCGGCTTCGAACACGTCTACGACAACTACAACGCGCTGGCGATCGGCTACGGTCCCACCGTGCGCATCTCCGACGCGGTCGTGTCGATCGCGGCGTATCCGCGCTGGGTGACGTTGTTTTTTCTGCAAGGCGTCGGACTGGCCGATCCGAAAAAACTGCTGGCCGGCGCCGGCAGCCGGGTGCGCAGCATCCGCTTGACTTCGCCCGATGACTTGGACGTTCCGTCGACCAGGGCCTTTATCGCACAGGCGCTGAAACCTGCGGCGGCTGCGTTCAAGGAAGCGCCGGCGCTGTCCACCACTATCAAATCGGTATCGGCCAAGCAGCGTCCGCGCCGGCCCGCCAAGTAGCTCGGCTACCGACTACTTGTCGTCGGCCGGCAATTCCTGCAGGTCCTTCGGCAAGGCCACCTTCGGGAAGGCTTTCAGGAAGCGTTCCTTTTCGGCGCGCAACTCTTTCCACTTGCCCTGCTTGCGCAGTTCTTCCAGGCGAGCGATCCATGCGCTGGTGATTTCGGCGATCTCCGCTTCCGAATAAACAATGCGGCTGCCGGTCACTTCGATTTTTTCGACTTTGTCGGCAGTCGCAGGTTTGGCGGAGGCCGCTGCCGCAGGGTTTTGTGGTTTGGACAGGGCCGCCACTTCGCCGACGGTCTTGGCCTTGGCGGCATCGGCAGCGACACCGCCGTAAGCTTGGTCGCTACGGGCGGCAATCGCCGACGTTGCAGGTGCGACCGGTGCAGCGTTGGCCGCCACCACGGTGCGATTTGCGACGACAGGCGCGGGCGCTACCGGAGCGGCCGCCGTCGCAGGGGCAGCAGCAGGTGCGGGCGGGGCTGTCTTGGCGGCGGCGTATTGATGCACTTCGGCTGCGGCCATTTTCGGTGGTGGGGGAGGTGAGGCCTGCGGCACAGGCGACACCTTTACCTCCGGCGGCGGGACGTAATATTGCAACGACGAATTGGCCGGCGCGGGTGGCGGTGAGGGCAGCACGGTTTCCGGCTGCACTTTGCCGAGCGTCGCCGACGGTTCCGCGCGCACACTCTCTGCTGGCGGAATAGCCAGTTTCGGCGGTGGCACGTAGGCCGGCGCTCCGCCTGTCGCGACGGGTTCGCCCCAATCGCGGGTCGCGGCAAGATTGCCTTTCGCCGTCGCATCTCCGTTCGGCGTTGCGATTTCTTCCCTCCGCTTTGGCAACGGCGACAAACTCTGCGGTGGCGCCGCCATTATCGGCATGGCCGGCGTCGGTTCGACGATCCGCGCTTCCATCGGCGTCGATTCCCGTTTTTGTTCCATCGACAATTGCTGTGTCGACGAGGAAGTCAGCATGTCCGGATAGTCGGTGCGGATCACCAGCATCAGCGACGCCGACAGCACCACCGTCGCCGCCACCGCCAGCGGCACCTGCCAGCGTTCCAGGCGCGGTCGCCACAGCGATTTCGGCACTGAGCGCACGGCACGGCGCGCGGCCGCACGGATGGCGTCGTCCAGCGCAGCCGGCGGCTCGTCGCCGGCGCGTGCGTTCGCGTAGGCGTCGCGCACTTTTTGGTCGTGCAGATCGGTCTCGGGCTTGCTCATGCAAACTCCTGCAGGCCGGCGCGCAATTTGGCGATGGCGTAGCGCAGCCGGCTCTTGGCCGCTTCAAAACTGATGCCGGTCGCGGCGGCGATTTCCTCGACGCCGAGACCGCCCTCCTCATGCAGCAAAAACGCTTCGCGCTGCGGCGCGGGCAGCTCCGCCAGCAGGCGCAGGATCGCTTCACCCTGTTCGCGCGCTTCGCTGCGCACCAGCGGCTCGTCGACGCGGCTCCCCGCCACATTGTCCAGGGGCGAAACGCTCTCATCGTCGCTTTCGAACGCGGTCAGCTCGCGGCGCGCGTGCGACCTGAAATAATCCATCAGCTTATTGTGCGCTATGGTGTAGAGCCAGGTGCGGAATTGCGCCTCGACCCGGTAACGGGCGCGCGCATCGATCAGGCTCATCCACACGTCCTGGAACAGTTCCTCGCAATGCTCGCGCACGCGGCACTGGCGCAGCATGAACCGAAACAGCGGGCCGCGATGGCGGGCGTACAGGAGGTCGAACGCACCCGCGTCGCCGGATTGGTAGCGCAGCATCAGCGCCTCATCGGAGTCGTCGTCAACCATTCTGTACGGCAGTGTACTGCACTGCCGTACAGATTCGTATCTCGCGCTAATGCGGCGGGTCTTCCACGAAGCGGCCGGGGAAGGGCTGCGGATCGCGCCAGGTATTGGCCGCGATGACACCGCGCGCCACCAGGTTGGCGTAGCTGTCGTAGTAGATCGCCACCTGCTCCGCCGGATAGCGGGTCGCCCGTTCGAAGCTGGTGTACGCCGCTTCCGAAGATTCGCGACGCCCGTGTCCGGTGCCCAGCGGCGCCTGCCGGCTGCCGGCAGTGTCTTCGCGCCGTTCCAGGGCGTTCGGTGAAGATGCCGCCGCCGCGGCTTCCCCAGAGGCCATCGGCTCTCCCGGCGCGGCGGGCGCCGCAAACGACTTGCTGCGCGGCGCATCCAGCCACGATAGCGACGGCGCCGGCTTGCGCCGATACAGCGCCACGCCGATCACGCCGACATTGCCGGGCCGGCCGGTGCGGGCGGCGTAGGAATCGCCGAGAGACGTGAAGTAGAAGGCGGCGGTCTGCGACAACGATTTGCGCCAGCCGCTGACGTCGAGCTGAGTGCCGCCGTCGATCACATAGCCGCTTTGCGCGGGGCTGGCGGTTTCGCCGCTGACGACATTGACGCCGTCCACCGAGACCACCGCAAGCACGTCGTCGGGGGCGGGATTGCGCAGGGTGAGGCGGTATTCGTGCCCGGGTGCGCCGACCACCCAGGCGCGCCCCTGGTGCCAGTACACTGGCAGGGTGCGGTTTTCCATGCGGTCGATGACTTCGACGTTGGCAAGATGCCCGATCGCCAGTGCCTGCGGCAGCGTCGCGCACAGCGCCAGGAACAACAGCGTTCTTTTCATGATGCCTCCTACTTGATTTCGAATTCGCCGACGAACACCTGGTCATTGCGGTCTTTCAATCGCAAGGTGACGGTGTCGTCGTGCTGGTTGGCCGAGCCGAAGTGGGTGCTGAGGCGCACCGACAGCGTGGTGGCGCCGCTCACGTTCTGGCGGCGGTCGCCGAAGTACTGCGCCTCCACCTTGTACTTGCCCGGCTTGGCCCGCTTCAGCGAAAACTCCTCGGGCCCGTAGCCGCCGGTGAAATCGGCCGACATGCGACCGCCCTGGTAGGTGAGCCGGTGGCCGTAGAACGCCTTTTCGCCGTTCGGGTCGGTCACCCACAGGTCGATGTCGGTGTTGTCGGCGTCCCAGCTCAGCACCGCGCGCAGGTCTAGCGGCAGGTTTTTCAACAGGCGCGCGTCCAGCTTCGAAGTGTCGACGGGTTGCGAGGTGGTTGCGACCAGTGCATTCAACTCTGCCAGCGTGATCAATTCGATCTCCGGGAAGCGCGGCGCCCAGGGGCGCATCACCACTTCGGTGAGCGCATCGACGGCTGCCTGCATTTGTCTGTCGTCGGCGAGCGCCAGGCCCAGGTCGCGATACGACTGCGGCTCCTCGGGTGCCAGCTCCAGCACTTTGCGCAGCACAGGAATCGCCAGCTTCGCTTGCTTGGCCTGCCGCAAGCGGTAGGCGAGCACGCGCAGGATGTGGCGGTTTTCCAGATCCATTTCGGCGAGATTGGACAACACCCGCAGGCCGAGCACAGGTTGGCCGCGCTCGAAAAAGATGTCGGCTGCGTCGAGGAAAAACGCGGTGCTGTTGGCGTAGCCCGGCTTTTCATCGAGATAGACGCGGTAGAGGTGGTCGGCATCGGTGTCGCGCATGCGTCGCGCATAGGCGGCGTCGGGCTGCCATTTTTGCAGGCGAATCGAGGCTGTCAAAGGCGGCGCTTCCACTGCCATGATTTTCGCCGCCGCAATATTGCTGCCAGTCACTTCGATTCGTTCGACGCGATTCGCTTGCGGCGTTGCGGGTGGCATCGCCAGGGCCTGAACCGGGGCCTCGCGCGCTACCCGCGATTCGGTGAACTGCGGCTGGCTTGCGCCACTGGTGTTATTGAGCAGCGCGCGTGGTGCCGCCGCATCTGCGGCTGCGCCCGCGGCCGCCATGGCAATTTTTGCCTTCTCCGGAGGAACGGGCGTATCCCTCGGGAAGTCGCGCTGCCACCACGCGGCTTTTTCGGCAAATTGCCGCACGATATTTTCCAGATGGCTGCGCCGGTCGGCGGCGGCTTGCCGTGCGCCGGCCGCCAGCAGTTGCTCGTATTCCTTGCGCAATTCCGACGGCGGGGCGATCTCGTAGCGCGCGTAGTCGCGCACGTTTTCCAGCACGATCAGCGAAGTCTCACGGCTGATCAGTTTGAATTGCTGGCCGAGGCGGCGAATTTCGGCGCGATGAAAGCTGAACTCGGCGTCCAGTTGCTCGATGCGCATTTGCGCCCACTGGCCGGCGGCGAAGCGGCTTTCCTGCGCGCCGCCCGCCAGCGAAATTTCGCGCACGACGGCGGCACGGTGCGGGTGGGTGATGCGCAGCCGCAACAGCGCGCCCTCGCCGGCGATGCCCGCCACCTGCACGCGCCCGCCCTGCGGGAAGGGATTCAGCAGCACCGCCTGCTCGATGCCTGCACTGTCGAGCACGGCTATATGGGTGGTTTCGGTGAGCAGCGCCCGCACCGCCTCGGCGGCCTTGGATTGTAGGAGGTCGATCGCGCGGCCGCCGCTGCGCGCGGCGATGTGCCGCAGCCAGGCTGGGTCGGCTTTTATCGCGGCAGACACGGTATGCACGGGGACGCCGACTTGCGCAAACGGCCGGTCGCCGTAGTTGGCGATGCCATCGGAAAACAGCAAATACTCCGCCACATCGGCCTCGGGCTGGAAGGCGCCGAGGTTGGTGGCGCCGTCGTAATCGGTCTGCGAGAGGTCGCTGCGCAGGCGGCTCCAGTCGCCGTCGACCACTTCGTAGCTCTTCGTCGGTTCGGCGACATCGCGGATGCGGGTGAGGCGCACGCTCGCCTTGCGTACAGAACGAAAGTAGCCGTCCAGCAATTCCAGCTCGCGACCATGGTCGCGCGCGGCGCCGCTGGCCGAACTATCCCAGATGAGGCCGATGCGCGCAGGCGCCCGGCGCGCCGCGACCTGCGATTCCACCGGAATGTCGGCGACGAAGTAGCTGCGGCCATCCATCGCTTGCCGGTAGACGGTCGCGCCGCGGCTGGTAGCCACACCGACATTGAAGACGCCGTCTCCGGCAAAATCGCTACGCTGGTAGCTGAGACTGTAGCCAAGCTTGTCGCGTTCGAAGTGCAGCGGGCCCAGCACGCTGTTCTGCACCTGCGGGTCGCCGCCGGCCACGTGTATATTGAGAGAGAACGAAGCTATGCGGGTGCCGAACGCCAGCGGCAGCCGGTAGCGGGCGCGTCCGTCGCGGTCCACCAGCGTTTCAGCGATGCGCAGTTGCACCCTGCGCGTGCCATTCGCCGGAATCGGATAAATGCGCAGCTTGAAATTGTTGCCGGCGGTGTGTTCCAGCAGGCCCGGATCGACGTTGCCGCGCACAATGTCCTCGAACACGGCGCTGCCACGCGCCTTTTCGACTGGCACCGCCTCGCGCAGTACGCCGTTCACGTCCAGCGAAAAGCCGGCGATGTGCTGGTTGTCGAGCAGCGGGAATTGCAGTTCGCCCTCCAGTTGCCGGCGATTGGGGTTGTACAACACCATCTCGATGCGGGTTTCCGCGCTGCGGCCTTCGATGTCGGCAAACACACGCACGTCCGATAGCTGGATCGCTTGGGCGCTGCGGTCGCTCAGGACGATGCGCGGCGCCTGCCGCAGGTCGCCGCCGGGGACCTGCGCGGCGGTCGCCATGGCTGCGCCAGCGGCGCACAATAACAGGAAGGTACGAATCGAATTCACGGCGTGCTCCTAGTGTAGGGATGCACGGTGAAACGGGTGGCGGTGAAAAAAGGGTTAAATCGCCGGGTCGGCGCCTGAGAGAAATGGTTACAGCCGGTTACAGCGAGGCGCTGCGGCAAGGCGTAAGCTACTTCCCGTATTCACCCGATTAACCCACCAGGAGACCCGCCGCATGAAAATATTTCGTACCGCCATTCTGGCGCTGACGATCAGCGCCGCCTCGCTTGCCATGGCGCAAGATCCTCCCGCGCCGCCGGCCGACGGCAAACACCCGCCGATGATGGATTGCAGCAAAGCACCCGACGCAGACAAGAAGGCGCGTTGTGAAGCGCGTCAAAAGGCGCGCGCGGAGATGATGGAAAAGTGCAAGGGCATGGCCGAGCAGGAACACCGCAAGTGCATGATGGAAC
>CAZCKI010000150.1:0-7814 GCA_964498815.1 uncultured Burkholderiales bacterium | reverse complement strand
AAGATCGTCCCGCCCAAGCGTCAGATTCTCAAGGATATTTCCCTCTCGTTTTTCCCCGGCGCCAAGATCGGCGTACTCGGCCTCAACGGCGCGGGCAAATCGACGCTGTTGAAGATCATGGCCGGTCTCGACAAGGAGATCGAGGGCGAAGCCACGCCCATGCCGAATCTGAACATCGGCTATCTCTCGCAGGAACCGCAACTGAACCCCGACCAGAGCGTACGCGAGTCCGTGGAAGAGGGCATCGGCGGCCTGTTACAGGCCAAGAAGCGCCTCGACGAGGTATACGCGGCCTACGCTGACGAAAACGCGGACTTCGATGCGCTCGCCTCCGAGCAGGCCGAGCTGGAAGCCATCATCGCCGCCGGCGACGGTGACAACACCGACACCCAGCTGGAAATCGCCGCCGACGCGCTGCGCCTGCCGCCCTGGGATGCGGTGGTCAAGAACCTCTCCGGCGGCGAAAAGCGCCGCGTGGCCCTGTGCCGCCTGCTGCTTTCCAAGCCGGACATGCTGCTGCTCGACGAACCGACCAACCACCTCGACGCCGAGAGCGTCGAGTGGCTGGAGCAGTTCCTGCAAAAATTCCCCGGCACCGTGGTCGCCGTCACCCACGATCGCTACTTTCTGGACAACGCCGCCGAATGGATCCTCGAACTCGACCGCGGCTCGGGCATTCCCTGGAAGGGCAATTACTCCTCGTGGCTGGAACAAAAGCACGACCGCCTGCAAAAGGAGGAGTCCAGCGAATCGGCCCGCCAGAAGAATCTGAAAAAGGAACTGGAGTGGGTGCGCCAGAACCCCAAGGGCCGCCAGGCGAAATCGAAGGCGCGCATGACGCGCTTCGAGGAACTGTCCAGCTACGAATACCAGAAGCGTAACGAGACCTCGGAAATCTTTATCCCGGTGGCCGAGCGCCTCGGCAACGAAGTGATCGAGTTCAAGAACGTCACCAAGGGCTTCGGCGACCGCATCCTCATCGACGATCTCTCCTTCAAGATTCCGCCCGGCGCGATCGTCGGTATCATCGGCCCCAACGGCGCAGGCAAATCGACGCTGTTCAAGCTCATCATGGGCAAGGAAAAGCCGGATTCCGGCAGCATTTCCATCGGCCCGACGGTGAACCTGGCGTTCGTCGACCAGTCGCGCGACAAGCTCGCCAACGAAAAGACGGTATGGGAAGGCATTTCCGGCGGCTCCGACATCCTGCAGGTGGGACGCTTCGAAATGCAGTCGCGCGCCTATATCGGCCGCTTCAATTTCAAGGGCGGCGACCAGCAAAAGCTGATCGGCAATCTCTCCGGCGGTGAGCGCGGGCGCTTGCACCTCGCCTCCACGCTATTGCACGGCGGCAACGTACTGCTGCTGGACGAACCCTCCAATGATCTCGACGTGGAAACCCTGCGTGCGCTCGAAGATGCCATGCAGGAATTCGCCGGCTCCGTGCTGGTGATCTCTCACGACCGCTGGTTCCTCGATCGCCTCGCCACCCACATCCTCGCCTGCGAAGACGAGTCGCACTGGGTTTTCTACGATGGCAATTACAACGAGTACGAGGCCGATAAGAGACGCCGCCTGGGCGAAGAGGGAGCGAGGCCGCACCGGATTCGCTACAAGGCGCTCAAGTAATAAGCCGTCATTCCCGCGCAGGCGGGAATCCAGCGTCGTTTAAAAAAGCCACTGGGTTCCCGCTTTCGCGGGAACGACAGATTTTATTTCAGCATCCCGCTCTTGTCGCAATGAATTTTGCTGCCGGTGAGGCGACACTTGGTCATCGGCACGGCATTCTGGTCGTAGGCGACGATGTTCCAGTCGCGGCCGTCGCGGTCCATGACGACGAAGCCGAACCTGTCGGTGTGCACAATCGTGTCCAGCACCACACCCTCGGCGGGGCTGGCGCCGACCGGGAATTGTTCCGGCAACGGATCCTCGAGATTGTCGCCGCCGATGCCGGCCACCATGGCCGCGGGATGATCAGAGCGGTAGTTGATGGCTTCCAGCAAATGGATGTGACCGTGAATGGCGAAGTCGATGCCGGGCGGGTAATAACGTACCGGTTGCAGCACCTTGGCAACCGAAATAAGTGCGCCGCTGCCACCGTTGACGGCGTTGGGCTTGTGCGCCGGGCCGAAGGCCAGCAAGGGATGGTGGCTCAGGAACAGGCTGGCTACGCCGGGCTTTGCCGCCAGTTGTCCGACCGTGGTGAACCCCTTGAGATATTGCTGGTAGGCGTAGGCATCCTTGGGTTCGGCCGGGTTCAGCGGTCCGTTGGAGGCGCGGGCGGTATCGAAGACGATCAGTTGCGCGTCCTTGCCGACCGGCACTGCGTAGGGCGCCGAGTAGTCGGCTTGCAAATCGAATTGCGCCTCATCGCAGCTTTGTTCGCGGGTGAGCGGCCGCGGATCGAGGAAACGATAGTAGCCCTGTCCGGCGCGGCGGCATTCCTCGTGGTTGCCGCGCAGCATCACCCAGGGGGCGGCCGCCAGCAGCGTCGCGGCGGGTTTGAACAGGTCGGCATCCCAGGCATCCCAGCCGTAGCCCCAGACGCTGTCTTTGCAGCCAGGGAAGGCGGCGGCACAGGCGTTCTCGCGATAGTGATAGTCGCCGACGTGGATCACCAGGTCGGGTTTGAAGGCGGCGGCGAGCCGGGAAATTTTTTCGAACGGCCAATAGTTGGGATCGTTGCAGGCCTGCCAGGCGTTGTCGGCTCTTTTCATGCGGCAGCCGCTGTCGCCGTAGACGACGACCCGTTGCGGACTCGCCTTCGGCACGGGTAACGCGAGGATGCCAATGTTGGCGGCAGCGGCGCCCGGGGGCAGCCGCCATTCGCAGGTCAGCACCGGGAACGCCGAGGGCTTGGACTCTTCCGGCGCGCTGGCGGTGGGTCGCAGGGCAACGGTGGCGGCCGCAGCCCGCACCGACATGGCGTGCGAGACGTCGTCGACGACGATAATAGGACAGACCCGGCTGGTGGTAATGGCGCGCGCCCAGGCGGCGCCTTCCGGCCCCATCACCACGAACGCGACTTGCGGAGTCACGTCAACCCCTCTATTGGCGCAGCCGCCGAGCAACGACGCGAGCAGGACGGAAACGGTTGTGGCGAGAATTTTGTTCATATCAGAGTCGGGCTTGCGTTTCTGTGAGGGCGAAATGAGGCTTTGTCCGGGGACGCACAATACCATTTCCATTGTGACACTTCAGACATGGCATCGCATCCCCTGATCGGGCGAGGGACTTGCCCTGACGCAAGGATTTGGCGCTGCAACGCCAAGAATGGATAAAATAACGGTATGGCAAAACGAAGCACATTCTGGCTGTCCCTTATCGGTGGCGTGGCGATCCTGTTGGTTGTGGTCGTCTTTGCGGCGCTGCATTTCGGCACCAAGGCACTGAAGGCCAAGGTGGAGGCCGCTCTTGGACCCGACAGCGAAGTCGGCGAAATCGTCGTCTCCTGGCATGCGGTCGAGGTCAAGAACCTGGTCATGCACGCGCCCAGGGACTGGCCGGCCAAGGACACGCTACGCGCCGAGCGCATCGTCATCGTGCCGGACCTGACGGTGCTGTCCACCAGCCATTTCAAGGTGAAGAGCATTACCGTCGAGGGGGCCTATCTCGCGCTGTGGCGCACCCACGACGGCAAGATGCGGCTGGTCCCCAGCCTGATCGAGCGCCCGGCGGAACCGGACGGCAAGGGCGGCAGCAAGCCCGCGGTGGAAGTCGGCAGTATCGATCTGAAGGATAGCGTCATCGAATTTTTTGACGGCACGGTGAGGCCGGCCAATCACAAGATTCGCCTGGAGAAATTGAGCGCCCACGTCGGGCCGGTGCAGGTGCCGGGCTTCGCCGGACGTACTGCCTTGCACGTCGCCGGCGTCATCAAGGGTGCGCAAAGCGAAGGCATCGTGGCACTCGACGGCTGGCTGGAACTGGCAACCCGGAATTCCGAAATCACCACCACGCTGCGAAACGTCGACCTGATCCCGTTCCAGCCTTATCTCCTCAAGGCGGCGGACACGCGTGTACAAAGCGGCTTGCTGGACTTGAGCGCCAAGGCGACCGTGAAGAACAACCAGTTGCACGTGCCCGGCAGCGTGACACTGTCCAATCTCGAGTTAGCCGAGGGCGACAGCGTTACATCGACCTTCCTGGGCATGCCGCGCGGCGCGGTGGTGGCCGCCATGAAAAACAAGGAAGGCAAGATTGCCGTGCCGTTCATCATTGCCGGCAATCTCGACGATCCGCATTTTTCGATGAACGCGGGGTTTGCCATGCAGGTCGGCAAGACCATCGCGCAAACGCTCGGTATCAGCCTGGAAGGGCTGGTGCGAGGCGCGACCGATCCCGGCTCGCAGCTCGGCGACACGCTGAAGAAATTGCTCAAGCGCTGACGCCTCCCGGCCGCGGCGGCTACAGGCTGTTGAGGTAGTCCAGCAACTGCCGCTTTTCTAGCGCGCTCAAGCCCAGATAGCGATTGCGGGCGATGGCCGCTTCGCCGTCGTGCTCGCGAATGGCGGTATCGGTATTGCCGGCGCGGCCGTCGTGCAGCAATTGACGCCGGAAGCGCAGCCCCCATAGCGGCGCGGTGCGCATTTCGCTGGTGCCGGCGTCGGCCTGGCCGATGCCGTCGCCGAGGCTGCCCATGTCGTGCAGCAGCAAATCGGAAAACAGATTGACGGTTTTCCGGTCGAGTGCCGCGATCGGGCTGCGGCCGCTCTGGTAGCTCGGCGTATGGCAGGCGGCGCAACCGGCTTGCGTAAACAGGGTTTGCCCGGCGGCGGCCGACGGCGTCAATGCAGCAGGAACGGGTGCGGCCAGCAGGCGCATGAAATCGGCACTGGCATCGATGTCGCTGCGACCGGTATTCGGATCAACCGTATCTTCCGGATCGGCCAGGCGATCGAAACGCTTCAGCAGTTCGACATTGCCGTTGGGCGCGTTTTCAGTGGGGAACAGGCGATTGGTGATGCCCATTTCGTTATTGTAGGCATCCCCCGCGAAACTGAGCAGGGTGGCGTGCTGCGCCTTCCAGCCGAAACGTCCGACCCGCATGTCTCCTGAGGCCGGGTCTTTGATCACAGCAACGCGACCGGTGATGCCATCCGGCTTTTGCGCTGCGGCGTTTTGCCGGATCGCTTGGTCGGGTATGGCTTCGATGAGTCCGGCGCCGAATAGTGGTGTGGTGATGCGTCGCGCGATCACATTGGCTTCCGGCGGGATCGTTTCGCGTACTGCAGGATTGATGGCGAATTGCTGCAGCAGCGAGCCGCCTTTCGATTCGAGCGCATCGAACACGCCGTTTTCGCTGCGGCCGAAGCGCGTCACGGTGATGCCGCTGGCGCCGCCGATGGCCGGGCGCGAGTGACAGGCAACGCAGGAGACATTGTTGAAGATGGGCCCCAATCCGCTGGCCGGTGTTTCGACGTTTTCGAATTCGATGCGGCCGGCATCGAAGGCTTCCCGCTGGGCGCTGGTGAGGCCCGGCAGCGGGCCGCCCAATTCACCGGGCGCCGGGATCGCATTTGCGGGCGGCGGCGGTGCAGGCGGACCGGGCGGGATTTGTTGCGCGACGACCAGGCCGGACACCATCAGGGCCAGCACCAGCAGGCGTACTTTCGGGGCTACGGGCTTTTTCATTTGCAACTCCCTCAACGTAGTGGATCACGCCGCCACGATAACGAGGCAAGTTGCAGGGATTGCGGATGAATTGTGGAGTTGGCGACCGTCTGTCGGACTGTGAACGGTCGATACGATGGGTTCTAGTCGCTTTGCTCGGCCGGCGCTTCATAAGCGTAGCCGACGCCGTACACCGAACGAATGCAATTGACGTCCGCGCGCACCGCCTCCAGCTTGCGGCGCAGATTACGAACGTGGGAATCCACACTGCGGTCGCCGACATCACGCCATTCCTTGTGCGCGGCGTTGATGAGCTGGTCGCGCGAGAACACGCGGCCCGGTTGTTCGTGAAGGGTGGCGAGCAGGCGAAATTCGACAGCGGTGAGAGCGACCGGCTTGCCGCCGAGTTTCACCTGCAGGCGGTCGTGGTCGATGACGAGAAAGGGGGGTGTTTCGTCGCGAGTTGCCGCGCTGCGCGCGCGACGCAGCAGGGCCTTGACCCGCGCGACGACCTCGCGCGGGCTGAACGGCTTGCAAATATAGTCATCGGCGCCGAGTTCGAGCCCCAGCAAGCGGTCGATCTCGTCGACGCGGGCCGTCACCATGGCGATCGGTACTTCGGAAAAGCGGCGGATGGCTTTGCAGGCCTCGAGGCCATCGAGCTTCGGCATATTGAGGTCGAGCAGGATGCAATCGGGTTTCTCTTCGCGCGCCGCGTGTACGGCGGCATCGCCGTCGACGGCGTGCAGGGTTCGGTAGCCGGCGTTTTTCAGGTAGTCGGCGAGGACCGCGGCAATCTTTTCGTCGTCGTCGGCGATCAGGATCAGGGCAGGAGAGTTCATTTCGGTGGTGTGGTGGTGATCGGCAAGTCGATGGCAATGCGCACGCCGCCCAGCGGCGAGTCGGCGGCCCGGATGGTGCCGCCGTGCGCTTGTACGATGGCGCGCGCGAGCGCAAGTCCCAGCCCGCTGCCGCCCTTGGCGCGGCTGCGCGCGGCGTCGGGCCGGTAAAGCGGTTCGAACAGGCCGGCGCGTTCGCCGGGTGCGAGTCCCGGTGGCGAATCGTCGAAGGTCAGGCGGATACGACCGCCCTCCGCGCCGGCGCGCACTTCCAAGGTACCGGGCGCATCGGTATAGCGGATGCTGTTGGCGAGCAGGTTATCGAACAACTGTGTCAGACGCCCCGCATCGACCAGCGAATTCGCCGGTGCGCCCGCTACAAAGGCGAGGGCGAGTCCGGCTTTGCGGGCACTCGACTGCCAGCGCGCGGCCGCCGATGCGGCGATGTCGACGGCATCGGCCACGCGCCATTCCATCGGCAGGGCCTGCATGTCCGCCAGCGCCAGCAAACGCAGGTCATCGGTGAGGCGGGCGAGGTGGCGGGTCTCATCGGCAAGCGACTGCATCGCGCTCTTGTCGAGCGTTCGCACGCCGTCCTGCAAGGCCTCGATTTCGGCCTGCAGCACGGTCAGCGGTGTGCGCAACTCGTGGGCGATATCGGCCAGCCATTTGCGCCGCGCCTGCTCCAGCTGCGAGAGGGATTCCGCCATGCGGTTGACGTTGCGTCCCAGCGCGCCGATTTCATCGCGGTCGCTGTCGTCGATGCGGATAGCGAAATCACCGCCGGCGATGCGCGCGGTGGCGTGTTCTACCGCACCGATGCGGCGTACCCACAGCCTTGCCACCAGGAAGCCGAGCAGAATGGAAATAGCGAGGCCGATGCCTGCGGCGGTGGCGATCGAATGCTTTTGCACCGCCAGGAATTGTGCGTCGCGCGCTTCCGCGACCACCACCAGCGGCGCCAGCGATAGCCGCCCGACGGTCTTGCCGTCGACGACGATATCGACGTGGCTGGCGCCCGCCTGCGGTGGTGGGCCGATCAGGCGCCGGCCCTGGGCGTCATACACACTGAGCCGCGGTCCCAGGCCCAGCGGGTCGTGCGGCGGCGGCCGGTCGGGCGCGCCGTCTTCCGGCGGACCCGGCGGCGGGCGCCCATCTTCTTCCGGTGGTCCATCGCGCCACGGCGGCGGCTCACCGCGCGGCGGCGGCGGGCGCCGCACGCGCTCGGCGACCTCGGGAGCGCTGGCGCCGAGCAGGCGCCGCCAGACTTCCGGGCGCAGCTCATCGAAACTGCCGTGGTCGCGGTAGTAGCCGGCGAGCGCGCCTGCGGCGGCGTTCAGGCGCTCGCTTTGCACCGTGTTG
>CAZCKI010000149.1:0-7820 GCA_964498815.1 uncultured Burkholderiales bacterium | reverse complement strand
TCCGTATTTCAAAAGGCCGAGATCACCAAATGGGCCAAGGTGATCAAGGACGCACACATCGAGGCGAATTGAGCATGGACTTGCACAAGAACTATATCGGCGGTGAGTGGAAAGAAGGCGCAACCGTCAGCCTGAACATCAATCCCTCCGATACCAACGACGTGGTCGGGGAATACGCGCACGCCGATGCGGCGCAGGCAACGCTCGCCATCGAAGCGGCGCGCGCGGCCTTTGCCAAATGGGCCCTATCCACGCCGCAGCAGCGCTTCGACGTGCTCGACTTCGTCGGCAGCGAAGTCCTCGCCCGCAAGGCCGAGTTGGGTGAGCTGCTGGCGCGCGAAGAGGGCAAGACCCTGGCTGAGGGCATCGGCGAAGCGGGCCGCGCCGGACAGATTTTCAAGTTCTTCGCCGGTGAGGCGTTGCGTATCCCCGGCGAAAAGCTGGCCTCCATCCGTCCGGGGCTGGACGTGGAAATCACCCGCGAGCCGGTCGGCGTGGTGGCGATCATCACGCCCTGGAATTTCCCTATCGCCATCCCCGCCTGGAAGATCGCACCTGCCTTGGCGTACGGCAACTGCGTGGTGATGAAACCCGCCGACCTGGTGCCGGGCTGCTCCTGGGCCATTGCCGAGATCATCAGCCGCAGCGGCCTGCCGGCCGGCGTATTCAATCTGGTCATGGGCCGCGGCAGCTCGGTCGGCCAGACCTTCCTCGACCATAAAGATGTCGATGCCATCACCTTCACCGGTTCCCAGGCCACCGGCCAGCGCGTGGCCGAGGCCGCGCTGAAACGCCACGCCAAAATGCAACTCGAAATGGGCGGCAAGAATCCGCTGGTGGTGGTGGACGATGCCGATCTCAACATCGCCGTGGAATGCGCTGTGCAAGGCGCCTTCTATTCCACCGGGCAACGCTGTACGGCCTCGAGCCGCATTATCGTCACCAACGGCATCCACGACCGCTTCGTCGAAGCGCTCGGCGCACGCACCCACGCGCTTGTGGTGGGCGATGCGCGCGCCAAGGAAACGCAGATCGGCCCGGTGGTCGATCAGAGCCAGCTCGACCAGGACCTGCGTTACGTGGAAATCGGCAAGAGCGAAGGCGCCAAGCTAGTGTGCGGCGGCATCCGCCTGGACAAGGGCAAACCTGGCTTCTATCTTGCGCCGGCGCTGTTCACTGAGGCGACCTCCAATATGCGCATCAGCCGCGAGGAAATCTTCGGCCCGGTGGCCTCGGTCGCGCGCGCGCGCGATTACGAGGAAGCGCTGGTGATGGCCAACGACACCGAATTCGGCCTGTCGGCGGGCATCTGCACCACCTCGCTGAAAATCGCCTCGCACTTCAAGCGCCACGCCGAGGCCGGCATGGTGATGGTGAACGTGCCGACCGCCGGCGTCGATTATCACGTGCCGTTCGGCGGCCGCAAAGGTTCGAGTTACGGGCCGCGCGAGCAGGGTCGTTACGCCGCGGAGTTTTACACGGTGGTGAAAACCGCATACACACTGGCGTAAGCGCCTCGCAGCACATGGCGCATTCGCCCCCGGCCATCGCGCGCCTCGCCGAGACCATTCTGGTTGCGGCGGGCGCGGCACCCGACGAAGCCAGGATGGTTGCGCACTACCTGATCGCCGCCGACTTGGCGGGCCACGCCTCGCACGGCGTCATGCGCGTCAAGCAATACGTAGAGCAAATTCGAAAAGGCGAAATTGTCTGCGACATGGTGCCGCGCACGGTCAATGAAGGTCCGGGCTTTGCCGTGCTGGAGGGCGGCCTCGGCTTCGGCCAGATCGGCGCCGCCGCCGCCACCCGCGTGGCCTGCGACAAAGCCGCGAGCCAGGGCATCGCCATCGTGACCTTGCGCAACAGTGCCCACGTTGGCCGCCTCGGCGACTGGGTGGAACTCGCCGCGCGCGCGGGCTGCATCTCCTTTCACTTCGTCAATACGCTCTCCATGCCGCGTGTGGCGCCTTGGGGCGGCAAGGAAGGACGGCTTTCGACCAACCCGCTGGCGTGGGGCATGCCGGTGGCCGGTGGTGACCCCATCGTCGTCGATCTCACTACGTCGGTGGTCGCCGAAGGAAAGGTGCGGCTTGCACGCAACGCCAGGGAGTCGATTCCGGCCGGGTGGATCGTCGATCGCGACGGTCGCCAGACCACCGACCCTGCACAACTGTATGACGGCGGGTCGCTACTGCCGCTGGGCGGCTTGGAGGCGGGGCACAAGGGCTATGCGCTGTCGCTGATGGTCGACCTGATGGCGGGAGCGCTCTCCGGTGGTGGCGCAAGTTCAGACACGCGCAAGGTCAACTGCAACAATTTCACCGTGATCGCCATTGCCGAAAGACAATTGGCCGGCGACGGCTCCATTGCAGCGGAAGCCAGGCAATTCGTCGATTGGGTGCGATCGGCAACGCCGGTCGATGCGGCAAGCCCGGTGCGCATGCCGGGCGAGGTTGAACGCGCCCGTTGCTCGCGCCAGTTGCGCGATGGCCTGGAACTGGATGAGGGCGTGCGGCAGGCGCTGCGCGATGCTGCAGTGCTGGTCGGGGTACCATTGTCGCGAGTCGGCGCAGAATTCTCGGCACCGCCGCCATTTGGAAAAAATGCGAAATGAATGCTCGC
Organism: uncultured Burkholderiales bacterium; assembly: GCA_964498815.1. Lineage (GTDB taxonomy): Bacteria > Pseudomonadota > Gammaproteobacteria > Burkholderiales > Usitatibacteraceae > UKL13-2. Next base: position 5,198 of record CAZCKI010000149.1, on the reverse strand, counting down.
GTATTGCAAAAGGGCCGCCTGCAGCCCGTCGTGGAAAAAGTCCTCGCCGAGGAATTTGCGGCGCACCGGCTGGCCGACGAAGCCGATCCGGCGGCATTCCTGGCGCAGCACGGCAGCGAATTTTCGGTGCTGGTGACGACCGCCCGATTCGGCGCGGACGCTGCACTGATGGCGGCCACGCCGGCGCTGAAAGCCATTTGCAGCTTTGGCGTCGGCTACGACACCATCGATATCGATGAAGCCAGGCGGCGCAACATCGTCGTCAGCAATACCCCCGACGTCCTCAACGACTGTGTCGCCGATCTGGCCATCGGCATGCTGATCGATGCGGCGCGCGGCCTGTCCGCTTCGGACCGCTACCTGCGACGCGGCGAATGGCTGCGCGCGCCGTACCCGCTGCAAACCCGCATCAGCGGCAAGCGCTTGGGCATCCTGGGTCTGGGACGCATCGGCCGCATGATCGCCAAGCGGGCGAGCGGCTTCGATATGGAGATCCGCTATCACAACCGCAGGCCGGTCACGGGCGTGGATTTCGCGTACGAGCCGACTTTGGCCGGGCTGGCGAAATGGGCGGATTTCCTGGTGGTGGCAAGCGCGGGCGGCGCCGGGACGCGCCACCTGGTGTCGCGCGAAGTGATAGCGGCACTGGGGCCTGAGGCGTTCCTCATCAATATCTCACGCGGCAGTGTGATCGACGAGAATGCGCTGGTCGACGCCTTGGTCCAAAAGCGCATCGGCGGCGCCGCGCTCGATGTGTTCGAATTCGAACCCAAGGTGCCCGAAGCGCTGCTGGCGCTCGACAATGTCGTGTTGCTGCCGCACGTAGGCAGCGCCACCCACGAGACCCGGCAGGCGATGGCCGATCTGGTATTGGCCAATCTGCGCAGTTACCTCGATACCGGCAAACTGTTGACGCCAGTACTCTGAACAAGCGCTGAATGGCCGGACTGCAGTGCCGTCGCGCATAATAGCGACTACGCTTTCCCCAGCCCCTAACCCCCAGCCCCCAGCCCCAACCAATATGCCCACTCCCCATATCAGCGCGCAAGCCGGCGATTTCGCCGACACCGTCCTCATGCCCGGCGACCCGTTGCGCGCCAAATTCATCGCCGACACCTGGCTCGCCGAGGTGAAGCAGGTCAACGCCGTGCGCGGCATGTTCGGCTACACCGGCCTCTATCAGGGCAAGCGCGTGTCGGTGATGGGCCACGGCATGGGCATTCCCTCGATCAGCATCTACGCTACCGAGTTGTATAAGGACTATGGCGTTAAAACCATCATCCGAGTCGGTTCCTGCGGTGCGCTGATGCAGGACATCCAGCTCGGCGAAATCATTGTCGCCATGGGCGCCTCCACCGACAGCAAAGTCAACCGTATTCGCCTGCTCGATCACGACTACGCCGCCATCGCCGACTACGATGTCATGCGGGCGGCGGTCGCGGCGGCCGCGCGCCAGAACAAGACCATACGCGTGGGCAATGTGTTTTCCAGTGACCTCTTTTATTCGCCGCAAACACAGCTGTTCGACGTGCTGGAAAAAATGAAGGTGTTGGCGGTAGAAATGGAACTCGCGGGACTCTATGGTCTGGCCGCCGAATACGGCGCGCGCGCCCTCGGCATCCTCACCGTGTCCGATCACATCCGCCGTGGCGAGCACCTGAGTCCGGAGCAGCGCCAAACCAGCTTCGGCGAAATGATCGAGATCGCGCTGGAAACGGCGATCAAGATTTAAGCGATTGCCGCGGGCGCGTAATCACACATGCCCGAACTGCCCGACATCACCGTCTACTGCGAAAGCCTCGAGCGCCTGCTGGCAGGCGCCACGCTGAAACGCCTGCAGGTACAGAACGTCTTTGTACTGCGTTCTTTCGATCCGCCGGTCGCCGCGCTGGAAGGTAAAAAACTGATGCAAGCCGAGCGCATCGGCAAACGCATCGTGTTCGGCTTCGAAGACGATCTGTTCGTGGTGGTGCACCTGATGATCGCCGGGCGGTTGAAGTGGCTGGTGGCTAGCGGCAGGCCGGCGGCAAATAAGGCGGCGCTGGCGCGCTTTGAATTCGATCGCGGTACGCTGCTGCTGACCGAAGCCGGCAGCAAGCGGCGCGCCTCCCTACACGTAGTACAAGGAAGGGCGGCGCTGGCCGCGCACGATCCGGGCGGTGTCGATCCCTTCGCCTGCGATGTCGATGAATTCGTGCAGCGGGTGCTGCGCGAGAACCATACCTTGAAGCGCACCCTCACCGATCCGCACCTGTTCAGCGGCATCGGCAACGCCTACTCGGATGAAATCCTCCACGCAGCTCGGCTGTCGCCGCTGATGCTGAGCCAGAAGCTCAGCCGTGAGGAAGCGGTGCGACTGCACGCCGCGACCCAGGAAGTGATGAGCATCTGGCTTGCGCGCCTGCGCCGCGAAGCCGGCGAGGGCATGCCGGAGAAGGTGACCGCGTTTCGAGCGGAGATGGCGGTGCACGGCAAATTCAGGCAGCCTTGTCCCGAGTGCGGCACGCTGGTCGCGCGCATCGTCTACTCCGAGAACGAATGCAACTATTGCCCGCGTTGCCAGACCGGAGGCAAGCTGCTGGCGGATCGAGCGCTGTCGCAATTGCTCAAAGACAGCTGGCCGAAGTCGATCGACGACTAGGCGCTCCGTATCACCGATAGTACAAACGGAATCGCTCCACCTTGTCGCCGGGGCGCGCGCCTTCCCAGACCGGCAGCCAATCGAGTGACGCCGGCGGCGCATAGTCGCGATTGCCCTGGGTGAGCAGCCACTGACAGGATGCAGCCTCGGCCGTATCGGCCGGCAGCAAGCGCACGCCGGCAAAGTAATCGAACGACGCGCGCTGCGGGTCGCCGACTTCGAGCGCCGCGACGCAGCCGGGGTGCGTCGCGATCTGCTGGGCAAGGGTCGCACTGACTTGCCGGTAGCTGCGCACGTAATCGATGGCGGGCAAGCCCAGCAGGTTCAGCATCACCCACACCATGGTAAGCCCCGCCACCCAGTTGACGATGGCGCGGCGGTTGTTGCGGTGCGCGCGCACCACGGCGTAGAGCCACACCAGCGTCATCAAGCCCGCGACCAGCAGCGCCGGCCACTGCAGGCTGAACACGAATCCCGGCGCCTGCCGTTCCATATCGCCGGCGGCGACAGCCGGCACACCGGTGATGGCGGCGATCCAGAAAAACCATCCGCCCAGCGCCAACATGCCGAACAGGAAAAGACTGAAGGCATCCATGAAACTGGCGAGCCCGCGCGGCAGCCGGTCGAGCGTGTGGGCGGCCGCCAGCGCCAGCGGCGGCAGCAGCAGCAGGGTGTTGCCGCTGCGCGCAGTGCGCAATAGCGACACGGCGACCAGCAATACGGCAAACGCAACCAGCGGCATCGCCAGTTCAAAGCGCTCGGCCAGTTTGGCGCGGTCACGCCACCACAGCCACACGGCAAACGGCAGCGCCGGCAAACCGTGCCAGGCGATGGTGCGCGCAAAGTACAAAGGGTCGATGCCTTCCTCACCAAATACGCGCGTGCCGAAAATCGCGTGCTTCGCCAAGGCGATTTCCGCGAAACTCCCCAGCGCCAGCGGGAAGGCCATCGAGAACAGCAACAAAACCGCCAGCGCATACAGGATGCCGCGGCGAAAGGTGCGATTGCCGGTCTCACCGAGGACGATCATCAGGGCGAGCGCGATCAGCGGCACCAGCAGGGCCGGCACCACACCGATCGACAGAGCGATGACGCCGGCGCCGATGCCGGTAGTGCGGCCGCCGCGCCAGGCCTCTGACCGGATGCGCGTCAGGCCGTACAACGCCACCGCCATGCCGGCCAGGCCCGCCACCTCCGGATTGATTTCGTGGCCGCGCTCGAACAAGCCCAGGCAGCCGATCAGCAGCAATACCGATATGCGCCCGGCGCGCTCGTCGAGCAGGCGCATGGCGGTCTTGTGCGTGAAAAACAGTGTCACCACCATGAAAAAGCCGGTGGCCAGGCGCGCGCCGTCGTGCAATGCGAGTACCGGCGAAAACAGTTTTGCCGTCAGCGCCGCCACCCAGTAATAGAGCGGCGGATATTCGTGCGAAGGCAGTCCCGCGATCATCGGCGCCAGCCAGTGGCCTTCGCTCAACATGCCGTGTATGACGCCGAAGGTGATGGCCTCGTCGGGTTTCCACGGGTCGTGACCGATCAGGCCGGGCAGTACCCATGCGCAACAGATGATCAGGAACAGAGTCGTCTTGACCGGGCTCGCGTTGCCGTCGAAAACCAGCGAGCGCTGCCAGCCACCGGTGGAATTGGGATCGTTTTGCATCGTTATTATTGTGCCGATACCTCGTCAGACCCGTCCGACGCGCAAAAGTTGAGCGCTCATCGGGGCATTTTACGCCGCCGCTTTGCAACGGCCAAAAAAGCAACTTTCGCCGCAGTATGGCAATAAAAAAGGCAGCCTAAGCTGCCTTTTTCGGGACATGCAACCTGCTTACTCGGCGGCTTTGGCAGCTTTCACGGCTTTGGCAGCCTTGGCAGGAGCAGGCTTCTCGACCACCGGCTTGGCGGCGGAACGGGTGTAGCGCTGCTTGAACTTTTCCACGCGACCGGCGGTATCGACGATCTTGTGTTTGCCCGTGTAAAACGGGTGCGATTCCGACGAGACTTCGATGCGGAACAGCGGATATTCCTTGCCGTCGGTCCACTTCATTTTTTCGCGGCCTTTTACATCGGCGGCGGTGCGCGTCAGGATCTTGAAATCGGCGGACGAGTCAAAAAAGATGACTTCGTGGTAATCGGGATGGATCTTTTCTTTCATGGCTGCCTTTCTTTCCGTAAAGGGTCTCGGCTAAGCGGACCTCTATTCGGACAAGTGTTTGAGGGAATCGGTAATTATGCAGGAAATTCGCTGAAAAATCAACGGCTATGCGTGTTTGGCCGGCTTTTGTTTGCCGGCGCTTAGCCGCCCTTTTTCATTGAATCAAAGAATTCAGCGTTGTTTTTGGCGCTTTTCAACTTGTCGATCAGGAATTCGGTCGCTTCCAGTTCATCCATCCCGTACAGGAGTTTGCGCAGCACCCAGACCTTTTGCAGCAGTTCCGGGGCGATCAGCAGTTCCTCGCGGCGGGTGCCGGAACGGTTGACGTTGAGCGCGGGGTAGACGCGCTTCTCGGCCGCGCGGCGGTCGAGGTGGACTTCCATATTGCCGGTGCCCTTGAAT
>CAZCKI010000148.1:0-7830 GCA_964498815.1 uncultured Burkholderiales bacterium | reverse complement strand
TGGTACTGGCACTTCGTCGACGTGGTCTGGCTGGGCCTGTTCGTGTTCGTGTACTGGCTGGTATAGGCCGCGCGAGTCCCGGTAAAAAAGGCCGCGCGAGCGGCCTTTTTTGTGGCGTGGCGATAGCTACTTTGCGGGAATCCAGCCGAACCAGTAGCTCGCCATCAGCAAGGCGAAGATCAGCAGCGACAGTGCGATACGGACCGTCAGGGCATTGACCATGCGCTTCGAATCGCCCTTGTCGCGATACATGAAGAAAAGGCCGCTGAACAAGCTGACGATCACCAGAACCAGCAATATGACGACGACGATTTTCAACGCACCACCCGCAATTTGAGACCGCACTGCGCGCACCAATTCCCGCGCGAACGGTCTATTGTAACGACATCGCACGCCCCCTAACTTGCCGGCAACCCTACAGATCCGCTTTACCCCCACCTGGCTGCCGACGCTGGCCGCCGCGGGCATGATCGCGCTCACCTTTCATCTCGGCCAATGGCAGCAACGCCGTGCGGCCGAGAAGGACGCGTTGCAGGCGGACTTCGACCAGCGCCGCGCCCTGCCGGAAATCGTCGTCGACGCCGGCCGGCGCGATGCGGAAGCCCTGCGCTATCGCAGCGTGCGCGTGCATGGTGCCTGGAAGCGGGGGGGGGAAATTTACCTCGATAACAAGTTCCACGACAACACCGTCGGTTATTACGTGGTGACGCCCTTGCAGCTTGCCGGCAGCGATGCCTACGTGTTGGTCAACCGCGGCTGGATCGCGCGCGGTGCCGCGTACCCCAAGCCGCCCGTTGCGCCGCCGCCCGCCGAGGGTGAGGTGGTCGGTATCGCCACCATCCCCACTCAGCGCTTTCTCGAACTCTCGGCGGCGTCGGTGGAAGGCACCGTCTGGCAAAATCTCACCATCGATCGCTATCGAAGCCAATCCGGCCTCGATGTGTTGCCCTATGTGATCCTCGCCCGCGAGGCCAGCGCGGGACTGCTGCCGGTGAGCGAGCAGCCCGATGCAGGGGCGGCCAAGCACATCGAATACATGCTGACCTGGTATTCGCTGGCCGCGACCACGCTGGTGCTTTGGATCGCCCTCAATCTCAAGATTCGCCGTCAGCCGGCCGCTGCCGGCGGGAAGCCGCAATGAACCCACGCACAAAACTGCTCATTATCCTGGTCCTGTTCTCGGTGCCGACGCTCGCCTCGTTCATGACGTTTTTTCTGTGGAAGAATCCCGGCACTACCAGCAATTACGGCGTCTTGTATTCGCCCGCGGTGCCGCTGCCGCCGATGGCGGCCCGCATCGCCGATGGCGGCGACCTCGACAAAGCGGCGCGCGAGCAGGGACTGCGCGGCAAGTGGCTGATCGTCACCGTCGCGCGCGGCGGTTGCGATGTGGCTTGCGAAAAGAATCTCTACGCCATGCGCCAGGCGCGGCTGATTCTGGGGCGCGAAATGGATCGCGTCGCACGCGTAGTGATACTGGAAGGCGGCGCGCCGGCAGAAGCCGTCCTGCAATCGTCGCAGGGCGCGGCGTGGATTGCCGACGCTCCGCGCGAATGGCGGGCCGTCGCCGCATCGGAACCGGGCACCGCCTTGTTCCTGGTCGATCCGCTCGGCAACGCCTTCCTGCACTATGGTTCCGACCCGGACATCAAGTTGCTGGTGAAGGACTTGAAACAGGTATTGAAGGCATCGCAAATCGGTTGATGAGGAAGAGACATCGATGGGTATGAGCAGTTATGAACGAGGATTGATCGGCCTCGCCACCCTGGCGGTGATCGTGCTGGTCGCCGTCTGGATCGGCCGCGACCAGCAGCGCTATCGCCGCGTGCTGGCTGGGACCGTTGCGGCAACGCTGGTGCTGGTGGTGCTGGGCGCCTTCGTGCGCCTGTCCGATGCGGGGCTCGGCTGCCCGGATTGGCCCGGCTGCTACGGCAACCTCAGTCCGCACCACGCGGCCGCGCAAATCCTCGATGCCGAAGCGGCACAACCGGGCGGCCCGGTGTCGCTCGCCAAGGCCTGGAAGGAAATGATTCACCGCTACCTCGCCATGACGGTCGGCGCTTTGATTGCGGCGGTCCTGGTGGCGGCATGGCGCAATCGGCGCGCGTGGCGGCAGTCGCCGTGGCTGCCGACGCTGATCGCGGCAACGGTCATTTTTCAGGCGGCACTCGGCGCCTGGACCGTCACCATGCTGCTGCGGCCGGCCATCGTCACCTCGCACTTGCTGGGCGGCATCGCCACGCTATCGCTACTGACGTGGCTGTGGTCGCGCCAGCCGGGCATGCGCTGGTCGGACGGTATAATGTCGCGCAAGGGTGTTCGAACGTTCGGCTGGATCGCCTTGCTGGTGCTGTTCGGGCAGATCGTCTTGGGCGGCTGGGTCAGCACCAACTACGCAGCGCTGGCGTGTCAGGATTTCCCGACCTGCCAGGGAGCGTGGATACCCGAGATGAGTTTTTCCAGCGCCTTTCACATCGTGCGGCCGCTGGGCGTGGGGCCGGACGGTGAGTTGCTGACGCTGGATGCCTTGCGGGCGATTCATTGGGTGCACAGGATTGGCGCTCTGTTGACCTTGTTGGTGGTGGGTGGATTCGCGGTGAAACTGTTGCGTGAAAAGTCTGCGGTGCAGTCGGCGCGTTGGCTGCTGGTCCTGCTGGTATTCCAGCTGGTGCTGGGTGTCGGCAACGTGTGGTTCAGCCTGCCACTGCCGGTGGCGGTGGCGCACAATGGCGTCGCCGCATTGTTGTTTGCAAGCCTCCTATTGATCAACCTGCGCTTGTCGCGATCCGTCTGACCCTATGAGTTCCCAATCCATCCCGTCTCCATCCCCCGGCGTACTCGCGCAATTCCTGGAGCTGACCAAGCCGCGCGTCAACACGTTGATCGTGTTCACCGCGATCATCGGCATGATGCTCGCCTACCCGGTGGGCATGGCCTGGGACGTCGGCCTGATGTTGACCGCGACCGTCGGCATCGCACTGGTTGCCGGTGCCGCCGCGGCGATCAATTGCCTGGTAGAACAACAGATCGACCGCAAGATGGCGCGCACCCGTGCGCGTCCCACCGTGGCGGGCAATATTTCGAATCTGCAGGTGCTGGCGCTGGCCGGCATCGTCGGTGGCGCCGGCCTCGCGGTCTTGTACCGGTTCGTGAATCCGGTGACGATGTGGCTCACGCTAGCCACCTTTGTCGGCTACGCCGTCATCTATACGATCATCCTGAAGCCGGCCACGCCGCAGAATATCGTCATCGGCGGCGCCTCGGGCGCGATGCCGCCGGTGCTCGGCTGGGCGGCCATCAGCGGCACGGTCGACCCCAATGCTTTGCTATTGTTCCTGATCATCTTCGCCTGGACGCCGCCGCACTTCTGGGCGCTGGCTTTGTACCGTCGCCACGACTATGCGAAGGCGGGAGTGCCGATGCTGCCGGTGACCCATGGCGAGGCTTTCACGCGCCTGCATTTGCTGCTCTATACGCTGCTGTTGGCGGGGGCCACGCTATTGCCGTTCGCGGTCGGCATGAGCCACTGGATCTACCTTGCCGCCATCGTCGTGCTGAACGGCTTTTTCATCGCCTTCGCGATCCGCTTGTTTCGCGCCTACAGCGACGCGCTGGCCAAGCGCACCTTCCAGTTTTCGATCCTGTATCTTTCCCTGCTGTTCGCGGCCTTGCTGGCCGATCACTACGCGCCCCTGATGCTGCGATGAAATCAACACCTAAATTTTTGTGGTTGCTGGCCGCGATATTGTCGATCGCCGGTTGCGAAGGCACCAAGCCGTTCAACGGCCACGACATTACCGGCGCGCCGGGATACGGCAGCGATTTTCGACTGACCGATCACACCGGTACCGCCCGCACCATGGCCGACTTTCGCGGCAAGGCCGTCGTGCTGTTCTTCGGTTACACGCAGTGCCCCGACGTCTGTCCGACCACCATGGTCGACATGAAAAAGGTGATGGCGCTGCTGGGCAAGGACGGCGAAAAGGTGCAGGTGCTGTTCATCACCGTCGATCCCGCGCGCGATACCAAAGCCATCCTCGCCCACTACGTGCCCTCGTTTCACAAATCCTTCCTCGGCCTGTATGGCGACCAGTCTGCGACCGACAAGGTGACGCGCGACTTCAAGATTTACGCCAAGCAGCAACCCGGACGCAGCCCCGACACCTATACCGTCGATCACACTGCCGGCGAATTGGTGTTCGATCGCGACGGCAAGTTGCGCCTGTTCGAAAACTACGGGCAGGAACCGGAAAAAATCGCCGCCGATCTGAAGCGGCTTATTTAAGCGACCCCTCCATGACGATCCAGCGATTTCATATCGGCAAACGCCTCTCCGAAATGGCGATCCACAACGGCACCATTTATCTCGCCGGCCAGGTCGCCGACGATCCCGCGCAGGACATCACCAGCCAGACGCAGCAGGTGCTGGCGTCTATCGACCGCCTGCTGGCCGAGGCCGGCAGCGACAAGACGAAGATCCTTTCCACGACGATCTACATCGCCAGCATGGCCGATTTTCCCGCCATGAATGCCGTGTGGGATGCCTGGGTACCGCAGGGTCATACCCCGCCGCGCGCGACGGTGGAAGCGAAGCTCGCTCGACCGGATTTCAAGGTCGAGATTCAGATCATCGCGGCTGTTTAAGCAGCCTTACTTCGCAGTCGCCCTGCCTTCCATGAAGGCGGCAATATTCTCGTTGAGAAACTTCGCATCGGCCGGATTGGCCGCGGCACCCGCCGGGTGACCCCATAGCGAAGGAATCGGCAATAGCGTGCCTTGCCGCAGGAAGGCCGCTTCGTAGCGCGCGTCGCTCAGCGGAAAATACAAATCGGTTTCGGAGGGCATGTACAGCACCGGCACCTTGATGGAGCGCAGCGCCGCCTCCACGTCGCCCTTGAACCCCGGCGTGCCACCCACGTCGTGTTTCTGCCAGGCGCGCATTTGCAGGATCAGGTTGTTGGCATCGGCGCCCGGGATGAATTTGGTGCGATAGCGCTCCACCACCTGTTCGAAGGTCAGGTCGGGCGTGGCCGGATTCTTCCACAATTCGCGGCGCCACCACTCCTGCGAGAACAGCCAGCCGGTCCACACCACGGCGAAGGCCTGCAGTCCTTTTTCCGGCGGGGCGGTATATTCGCCGCCCTTGAAATTCTCGTCGGCCGTCAACGCGGCGATCTGCCCCTCCAGTCGCACGATGCCGTGCCCGTAAGTCTTGGCCGTGCCCGAGGTCGCCACGATGCGGTCCATGAATGCCGGATAACTCACCGCCCACTGAAACGCCTGCTGCGCTCCCATGGAAAAGCCGATCACCGCGCGCAGATGGCGAACATGCAATTCTTCGGTGAGCAGGCGGTGCACCGCCTCGACGTTGTCGCGGATGGTGGTGACGGGAAAGCGCGGCCCATGCCAAGGTTCAGAGGTATTGCTGGGGGATGTGGACCGGCCGTTGCCGAACATTTCGGTGCTGACCAGAAACAGCTTGGACGGATCGAGCGCCTTGCCGGGACCGATCAGCCATTCGTAGCCCTGAAACTTGGCCATGTAATGCGAGGGCAGCAGCACGGCGTTGTCGCTGGCGGCGTTCAATTGCCCGTAGGTGCCGTAGGTGATGCGCGCCTCCGGCAGCACGACACCACTCTCGGTCTTGAAATCCTTGATGACGAACTCGTGCTGGACCGGCTTGATGGGTTCGGCGGATGCGGCGATGGCGGGGTCCATGATTAATCCCAGTGTGGCGACGGCGAGCAGAGTGCTTCGCCAAGTTTGCAAATTTGTCGTGACATACACGGTTGTCCATCCTTTCGAATATCTCTCTGGTTTATTTGCAGCTTACCCTGCATTAAACAATTACCGGCGCTGCTACATTCCCGCGAGTTGATCGATTTCCGCAGGATCGACATTCGACCATGCTGCCGCACTTCAGTATCGGATCGTGAAAAGAGAAAAGGGCGCCAACGGCGCCCTTTTCTCATATTGGTTGCGGAGTTTAGCGTGCGGCCTGATACCCGCCCAACGCCAATTTCATCTTCTGCATCGCCTTGGCTTCAATCTGGCGAATGCGCTCGGCCGAGACACCGTATTCGTCGGCGAGTTCGGTGAGGGTTTTTTCCTCGCCTTCGTTCAACCAACGCGTCTGGACAATACGTCGGCTGCGTTCGTCGAGGCTGTCCAATGCGGCTTTGAGTCCGTCGGTGGCGGCGGTTTCCTTTTGCAGGGTCGCGAGCTTCTCCGAAGGATCGACGCTGGTGTCGGCCAGATAAGCGATCGGGCTCACCCAGTTTTCATCGTCGTCGTTGAGCGGTTCCAGCGAGATTTCCTGGCCGGACAGACGCTGCTCCATTTCGGAAACATCGGTTTCCTTGACGTTGAGGTGCAGCGCCACCTGCTTGATTTCCGAAGGCGACAGGGCGCCGAAATTGGGCTTCATGCTGCGCAGGTTGAAAAACAGTTTGCGCTGCGCCTTGGTGGTCGCCACTTTGACGATGCGCCAGTTTTTCAGGATGTATTCGTGGATCTCGGCTTTGATCCAGTGCACGGCAAACGACACCAGGCGCACGCCGCGGTCGGGGTCGAAGCGCTTCACGGCCTTCATGAGGCCGATATTGCCTTCCTGGATCAGGTCGGCGTGCGGCAGGCCGTAGCCTGTGTAATTGCGCGCGATCGACACCACCAGGCGCAGGTGCGACATCACCATCTCCGAAGCGGCGTTGAGGTCGCCACGCGCGTGCAGGGCGACGGCGAGCTCGTGCTCGCGTTCGGGGGTCAGCATCGGCACGCGGTTCACCGTGGAGATGTAGCTCTCCAGACTGGATACCGACGGGACCGGCAAATTCATGGTTGCAACGGACATGGCTGGAAACTCCTCTCGGTCTTTCTCACCTTGGGCAAACGGCCTCTGATTCAAGCCTATGCCCACGGAAAATAGTTTAGCACTCTTTGCATGAGAGTGCTAATTGGGCCGGAAGTTCCGGGGGAAAGTGGGGTAGACGGCGCGCCGGAAACCGCGCGCTGCAAAAAATGTAAGCGACTGCTTACTATCGTTAATGTTCGCGCAGGAACAGTGCTACCGATACGAATGCGCCGATCCAGCCCAAAACCGCGCCGGTCGTCGCGACCGCTGCAGCCTGTACCGGCGAGAGGGTCAGCAGGTCGAAATGCGCGCCATAGGATTCGGCCAGCGCGTTAACCTCGTTGCCCACCCAGGCGGTCAGGCCCAGCACCAGCGCTACGGCCAGCAGGCCGGCCAGCACGCCTTGCAAGGCGCCGTAATATAGGAACGGTCGGCATACGAATCGCTTGCTGGCCCCGATCAGGCGCGCCACCACGATCTCCTCCTTTTGCGTGAGCATCTGCAGCCGGATGGTATTGCCGATCACGGACACCACCGCGATACAAAGCGCCAGCGCCAGCAGCAGCACCAGGTTCCCGGCGAAGCGAGCGAATCGCGACAGCTTGCGCGCCCATTCGAATTCGGCCGACACCGCTTCGACCTTGGGATACGCCGAGATTTCCTTTTTCAGGGCGGCGAGGTCTTCTGCGGCGAAGGACTTCGGCGTGATCGAGAATGCGTGCGGCAGGGGATTTCCTTCCATGCCGGCCAGCAGGTCGGCCATGCCGGCGGTGCGCTTCAGATCGGAGAGCGCCGTGGCGCGGTCAATAAAGCGGACGTTGGCGGCATTCGGAAGCGCGCGCAGTTTTTGCTCGATCGCTTTCGCGTCGGCATCGCTCGCCGCCGGTGTCAGGAACACCCCGACGTTGGGCTCCGCGTTGAGGCGGCCCGCCGCCGTGGAGGCGTTATTCAGGAGCACATAAAAGCCGAGTGGCAACGCC
>CAZCKI010000147.1:0-7843 GCA_964498815.1 uncultured Burkholderiales bacterium | reverse complement strand
TTCTGGGTGCCGATCGACGACCGGAATTGCTGGGCCTGGAGTTTCGACTATCATCCGGTGCGCGCCCTGACCGCGGAAGAGCGCGCCGCCATGATCGACGGCAAGGGAGTGCACGTCAAGGTCGACAAGAATTACGTGCCGCTGCAAAACATGAGCAACGATTACCTGATGAATCGCAATTCGCAACAGGACGGCAGCCAGTACAGCGGCGTGGAAGGCATCGGCATGCAGGACGCCTCCTTGCAGGAAAGCATGGGACCGATCTGCGATCGCACCAGGGAAAACCTGGTGTCGACCGACAACGGCATCATCATGGCGCGCCACCGCCTGATGCGCGCCGCCAAGGCGCTGCGCGAAAAGGGTACGGTGCCCCCGGGTGTCGATCCTGCCCACCAACGGGTTCGCTCCGCTGCCGTGGTGCTGCCTTCGGACGCGCCGTTCAGCATCGCCGCAAAGGAAGCCTTGGTCGCCAAACCGGGTGTGGCACAATCCTCCGTGTAAACTGCCGCCTCAAAAATAATCTAGGGACCAGCGTGGAAAAAGTATTGTCGGCGATTAAAGTCGGTCCGAGTCGGATCGAATTGCGCGAGTTCCCGATGCCCGAGGTGCCGGATGACGGCGCCTTGTTGAAGATGGAAGTGGCGGGTATATGCGGTACCGATGTGAAGATGTACAAACAGCCCCTCAAGGGCGGTCCTGTCATCATGGGACACGAAAACATCGGCGTCATCGCCAAGGCCGGTCGCAAATTCGTCGAACGCAAGGGCGTCAAGGAAGGCGACCGCGTATTCCTCGAGCATTATGTCTCCTGCGGCAAATGCGAGTGGTGCCACTTGGGGCAGTACCGGCACTGCGAAGCCACCGACTGGCGTTTCAACCCGGACGGAATTCGCTACGGCTATACCTCGTCCGATCGCGCCCCGCACCTGTGGGGTGGCTTCGCGCAATACGTCTACCTGCCCTGGAACTGCGTCCTGCACAAAGTGCCGGACAACGTTACGGCGGAGCTTGCCGGTATCGTCACGCCACTCGCCAACGGTATCGAATGGGCGCTGTTCGATTGCGGTGTCGGCTACGCGTCTACGGTGTTGATCCAGGGCCCGGGACAGCAGGGACTGTCGCAGGTGGTGGCGTGCAAGCAGGCGGGGGCCGATCTCATCATCGTCACTGGTACCAGCAAGGACGCCAAGCGCATGGAAATCGCCAAGGTGCTCGGCGCCGACTACACCATCGACGTACAGACCGAGGATCCGCTGGCGCGCATCATGGAAATCACCGGCGGCAAGGGAGTGGACGTGGCGCTCGACTGCACGGCCGGCGCCGGTACGGCGGCCATTTTGCTCGGTGTCGATGCGCTCAAACGCAAAGCCGGCACCTTGTTGATCCAGGGCGAAATGACCGACTTCCCGAATTTCCCGATCGGCAAGATGACGGTCAAATACATCACCATCAAGAGCGCGCGCGGCCACAGCTTCAAGTCCTGCGAACTCGCCTTGCAGCAGCTTGCCTCACACCGCTTCCCGCTCGAGAAAGTCACCACCCATACCTTTGGCCTCAAGGATGCCGATCTCGCCATCAAGTCGGTGGGCGGCGAGGGGGCCAAGGATGTGATTCACGTTTCCTTGTTGCCCTGGAAATAGGGCGGCGTCGATGAGTCAATCTGCGGCCACCGTCGCCGCCTTGCAACAGATGAAGCAAGCGGGCCGCAAGATCGCCTGTGTGGTGGCGTGGGATACGCAGATGGCGAAAATTGCTGATCGCGCGGGAGTGGATATGGTCTCGGTCGGGGACTCGGTGGGCATGAACCTGTGGGGGCACGCCAACCCGGAGGAGATCACCCTGGAGGAAATGCTCGTCGTCTGCAAGGCGGTGCGGCGTGGCGTGCGGCGCGCGCTGTTGAGCGCCGATGTTCCCTACGGTCCGATGCAGCGGGGCGTCGAGGCAACCGTCGCGGCGGCGATGCGCATGGTCAGGGAAGGTGGCGCCGATATGGTGAAGCTCGATGCCGCCGCGGAATTCCCGGAAGCGGTGCGCGCCGTGGTGCAGGCCGGAATTCCGGTGTTCGCCCAGTTCGGCATTACGCCGCAAATCGCGCAGCAATACGGTTTTGCGTATCGTGCGGCGCCCGACCAGGAATTGCCGACGGCGTTGATCGCGCGGCTGGTTGAAGATGCGAGGCGCATGCAGGAAGCGGGCGCCGCTTTCATCGATTTCTATAATTCCGGTCCGGTAGCGGGCTCCGCCGTGGTGGCGGCGGTCTCGATTCCGGTCATCGGCGGATTCGGCGGCGGTCCTTGGCTGGATGGCCGCATGCGTATGATGCACGCGGCGATCGGCTACGCGGAATCCAATATCGACAAGCCCGCCGGCAATTACGGCAATGTCGCGCAACTTACATTGGACGCCATGCGGGCTTATGGCGACGACGTGCGCGCCGCCAGACAATTGCCGGTGTCCGGCAGCAACAAAGCCTGAGGCAGCGGTGGCATTCGCCGAACTCGATGGTATAGCGACCCGCTACGAGCTGATCGGCCAGGGCCCGCCGCTGCTGATGTTTTCTCCTGGCGGCTTCGACGCGACCATCGAAAAATGGTCCACGCTCGGCATTTACGCCAAAGTGAAGCCGCTCGATCACCTGCCGCGGCATTTCACCTGCATCGTTTTCGACCGGCGCGAATGCGGCCAGTCCAACGGGCGCGTGGAGGCAATTACATGGTCCGACTATGTCGCACAGGCCAAGGCGCTGTTGGATCACCTGGATATTGGGCGCGCGCAACTGATGGGTGGATGCATGGGTTGCTGTCCGGTGGCCGCTTTTGCCGTAGCCTATCCCGAGCGGGTGCAAAGCATGGTGCTGTATTGGCCGGTCGGCGGCGCCAAATATCGTATCAGCGGTCAGCAGCGCTTTGCAGAACACCTTCAATTTGTGCAAGCGCACGGCCTGGCGGCGGTGGTTGCATTGGTGCAAGCCGAGGGCAAGGCCTTCAATGCCGACCCGCGAGGCGGTCCCTGGGCGTCGGTCCTGAAGCACGACCGCGCCTTTGCCGAAGACTACGTGAAGCGGGATGTCGCTACCTATCTTGCAACGGTCATGAGTGTCCGCGATACCTTGCTCGATCGCGATTCCACGCCCGGTCCGAATCCCGAAGATTTGTTCAAGGTCGAGATCCCGGCGTTGATCGTGCCGGGCAATGACGCCTCGCACGCGACATCGGCGGCGCGGTTCCTGCAGGAATGCCTGCCCAGGTCGGAATACTGGGACGCGCCGGTTGTGGAGCAGACCGAGGAGGCGACGGCAGCGCGCTTGCTGGAGTTCTTGCAGCGTACCTCTGCCTGACCATCAGCCGATCAGCTGATGGGTGCCTTTGGCGAATAGTTCGTCGATGCCGAACGGTTGGCGAATGATGCCCTGGGAGACGACGTTGCGCATGATCTCTTCCAGTACCTGGCGGTTCGGTTCGATGCCGTAAGGAAGCGGGTCGCACCCGGTGATCGCCGTCACGCGCTGGTGCATTTTGTCGACGGCGCTGAGAGGTTCGATTTCGCCTGCCGCGAGTCGCCGCAAATAGTCGCGCTTGGAGGCTGCGAATGTCTCGAAGATATCCGCCGCCAGGTCGTCGTGCGTGGCGAGCAGGTCGTCCTTCACCACCATCAGGTGGTTGATCGGATAGTGTCCGCTGGTTTTCAGTGCGTCGAGTCCCGCTTCCAGTGCGTTCGGAATCAGGGGCTTCACATCCGGGTGATCGATCTCGACACCGATGGCGGCAACCAGCTCGCCGCTCGCCACCAGGTCCGCCATCTTGCGTCCGGCTTCGATCGGCACCACGTTGGCCGGCGCCACATATTCGGCAACGTGCTCGTCCCCGGAAAGTACCCAGGTGATCTTGGACAGATCGACACCGTACTGTTGCGCGAGAATGCTGCGCGCCCACAAGCCGGTCGTCACAGTATAGCCGCGATTGACGCCGACCCGTTTGCCTTCCAGGTCCCTGGGTGTGCGAATGCCGGCCTTGGCATTGACGACGATGGCGCCGTGGTGGAAGGCCCGCACCAGGAAGATCGGCAAGGCGGTAAAACGCTTGCCGTGCGCGCGCGCGCAGATGTAGGTGGTCAGCGCCATTTCGGAAATATCGAATTCCAAGCCGCGTACCATGCGGCGAAATCCGTCTACCAGTACCGGCACTTCCACGAAGTCGAGTTCGAACGTACGCGGTGTGACGCGGCCTTCCTTCAACGCCAGATTATTGCCCTGGGTGCGGGTGACGGTCTTGTATTTGGGTAGCGGCATGATGACAGGGGCTCGGCTAAGGAATTAAGTCAGGGCTCAACAACATTCACACGAATAACCCTCGCGCACGGCAAGGGTATTTTTCTGCCAGGCGAAGGGCAAGTCATCCTCCCGAATCTCCGTAGCGGTCTTGAATACCTTGAAGTGGTGGCGCAGCTCGTCTCGCGTCCAGAAATCGACCACGGTTTCGAACGGAGGGAAGCCCGGCAAGGTAGTGGCTTGCTGCTTGATGAGCACTGGTTCGGCGGCGTCCAGCGAAAAGCGCGCGCGCACCAGGGCTTCCAGGCCGGCGGTGATTTCGCCGGCGACAGGGGCAGTATTGCACCCGGTTCGCTGAAAGGTGTTTCGCATGGAGGAATGCGGGTTTGCGCAGTAAATTCTGTCTGCTAAAGTACCAACTCGACCGCGGTAGTGCAACCACAAAAACAGGTCGGGGAACCAGCGAGGAGACCGCAATGAATCGTATTCACCGACTATGCGCCTGCGCGACGCTGTCGCTGGCCGCCTGTGCCGGCGCCGAAACCTTCGCTGAGCTTGCACAAAACGACAACCCTGCACGCCAGCAAAAGTTGCTGGAAGCGGCGCGCAAGGAGGGGTCGTTAACGTTTTACACGTCGATTGCCGAGAAGGACATGCCGCTGCTCGCTTCCGAGTTCGAAAAGAAATATGGCGTGAAGGTCAACGTGTGGCGGGCGTCTACCACCAAAGTATTGCAAAGGGTCGTCACCGAAGCACGTGCCAATCGCTGGGACTTCGATGTGGCGGAAATTTCGTCTCCGGAAATGGAGGCGATGTACCGGGAGAAGACCTTGCAGGAGGTGAAATCCTCCCACCACGCCGACCTGATCGCGGAAACGTTGCCTGCGCACCACGGTTGGGCGCCGCAAAACCTGTCGGTGTTCGTGCAGGCCTATAACACCAGCCTGATCAACAAAGACAGCCTGCCCAAGTCCTACCAGGACCTGCTCGATCCGAAATGGAAAGGCAAACTGGGTGTGGAGGCCAAGGACAACGAATGGTATTGCGGGCTGATGAAGTATCTCGGTGAGGAGAAGGGCGCACAGTTGTTTCGCGACATCGTCGCCCGCAACGGCTGGTCGGTGCGCTCCGGCCACTCGCTGCTCAACAATATGGTGGTGTCGGGCGAAGTGCCGATGGCGCTGACCGTCTACAACTACATGCCCGAGCAGGCAAAACAGAAGGGCGCGCCGATCGACTGGTTTGGCATCGATCCCGTCATCGGCCGCTCCAATGGCATCGGCGTTTCGCGCAAACCGCCGCATCCGCACGCCGCACTATTGTTTTACGAATTCATGATCGGCGAAGCCCAGCCGTTGATGATCAAGATGAACTACCTGTCCCCCAACCGAAAAATGGAATCGCCGTTGAAAAATATCAAGGTGCACTACATCGACCCGGCGGCCTCGCTGGATAGCGTCGATCGCTGTTCCAAGCAATTCGACGATCTGCAAAAATCGCGATGATGAGCGGAATGCCTCGCCTCGCCGCGCGCGCGCTGCTGCTATTTGCGGCTGCGACTGCATGGGCAGCTACTGCCGACGTTGCAACATCCCCCGCCTACCCGAATCGTCCGATCAAGCTGATTGTTACCTTTCCACCGGGCGGCGGCACCGACCTGATCGCGCGTCTGCTCGCACAAAAAATGACCGATTCGATGGGACAACCGGTGCTGGTGGAGAACAAGGGCGGGGCGGGCGGCACCATCGGCACCGAATTTGTTGCCAAGTCGCCGGCCGACGGCTATACCATCCTGTTCGTGGCTCCCCCGTTTGTGATGGCGCCCGCGCTGTACCCGAAGCTGGGATTCGACCCGGTGAAGGATTTTGCGCCGATCACGCTGATCGGCTCGGTGCCGATGATGCTGGTGGCCAATCGTGCGCTCGGTGTTCACAACCTGACGGAATTGATTGCGCTCGGCAAGACGAAGCCGGACGCGTTGGCTGCCGTGTCGCTGGGGTCGGCATCGACACAGGGCCTGGCGGCAGCCCAATTCGCCGCGATGGCGAAGGTCAATATCCTGCTGGTGCCCTACAAGGGCAGCGCGCCCGGCATGAACGACCTGCTGGCGGGTCACATTCCGCTGATGTTCAACGCCTTGCCGTCTACGCTGCCGCACGCCAAGAGCGGTGAACTGATTGCGCTCGGCGTCAGCAGCACCAAGCGTTCCGCTTTGGCGCCTCAGGTGCCTGCGATCAACGAAGTATTGCCCGGCTACGAAATCGTAACCTGGTACGGCATCCTGGCGCCGGCCGGCACGCCCCAACCCATCGTGCAGAGATTGCATGAGGAGCTGGCACGCGCGGGCAATCTGCCCGACGTAAAAGCCAAGCTGCTGGACCTGGGAATGGAATTGCAGTTCAGCCGGCCGGATGAGTTTTCCGCGCTGATCAAGTCGGAACTGGTGAAGTGGGCCGAAGTAATTCGCCAGACCGGGGTCAAGGCCGACTGAGCCAGCAACGCGTACTGTGCCTCGCGAACTTAGTGTTCGGCCTTCATGCCGGCCTTGCGGGCAATCTTGCCGAGTCGCTCGCGTTCGGCTGAAATGAACGATACGAAGTCGGCAACGCTCCCCGGCGCAGGCTCGATGCCGGTCGGTATGAAACGATCCTGCAATTCCTTGCTGCGCAACGCCGCCTGTAGTTCGGAATTCATGCGATCGATAATGGCTTGCGGCGTGCCTTTCGGCGCGAACAGGCCGGCCCAATGGCCGATCAGCACCGTCTTGAAACCGGCCTCGGCGGTGGTGGGAATGGAAGGGTAAGCGCTGATGCGCGTTTGCCAGGTTGCCGCCAGCGCCTTGAGCTTACCCGCCTTGATGTGCGGCAGTACCACCACGCTCGACTCTGACGTCGCGGTGACCTGATTGCCCAGAACGGCGGTCACACTTTCCTGGCCGCTCTTGAACGGGATGGAGGTGAAGTTGGCGCCGCTCGCATCCTTCAACATTTCGATGACGAAGTGCGGCGTCGAGCCACTGCCGGCGGTGGCGAAATTAGCGCCGTCCCTGCCCTGCGCCTTGGCGTACTCGATAAACTCCTTCAGCGTGTTGAACGGCGCGCTAGGGTGAACCACGATCACCGACGGGCTCACCGCTATCATGCCTACCGGTACCAGGTCGCTATCGGCATAGGGTACCTTTTCGGCGAGAAAGGAATTGGTGATGGTGCCGGCGGCGCCGGCCAGGAAGGTGTAGCCGTCGGATTTCGATTTGGCGACGTAATCGGTGCCGATCATCGCGCCGGCGCCCGGACGGTTGTCGATGATGATCGGCTGGCCCAGGCGTCGCTGCACCGCTTCGGCGGCGGCGCGCGCCACCAGATCGTTGGCGCCGCCGGGAGCGAACGGCACCACCCATTTGATCGGATGGTCGGGCCATTCGGCTCGCGCCGCCAGGGTGACTGCCATCAGGCCCAGCCCTGCGGCGATTTTCCAGAGTACACGCGCCTTCATCTTCATCCCCTGTCGTTTCATTGCATGGATTCAATTGTGCCACCAATTGCCCTCCGTGCATCGCTACTCCGGTCCTCCCAAAGG
>CAZCKI010000146.1:0-7885 GCA_964498815.1 uncultured Burkholderiales bacterium | reverse complement strand
CAATTGCGCGCGCATCGGCTACCAGTGCGCCGGCGACGAAGCCGCCCTGTTGGCACGCACCGACCGCCTGCTCGAGATGGCGGTGGCGAGCCTCGAAGTGAAACGAAAGGAAATCGAGCGGTGGCTGGCAGCGGGACTGTTTCCATACACACGCCGCTACCTCGGCACCTTGCGCAACCATTTTTCCACCCTGGGTGTAAACGGCATCAACGAAATGATCCGCAACTTCAGCGGCGGCGACGAGGACATCACCACCGAGTGGGGAGAGGCCTTCGCGTTGCGCTACCTCGACCACGTGCGCGAGCGGATCATCGCCGCCCAGGAAAGCACCGGTCATATGTACAACCTGGAAGCGAGCCCCGCCGAGGGCGCCACTTACCGCTTTGCGCGCGAAGACAAAAAGCGCTTCCCCGACATCCTGCAAGCCGGAACGTCGGTAAAACCCTACTACACCAATTCTTCGCAATTGCCGGTCGGATTCACCGACGACCCGTTCGAGGCGCTGATGCGGCAGGAAGCGCTGCAGTCGCGCTATACCGGCGGCACCGTGCTGCACCTGTATTTGTCGCAACCGCTGTCCAGCGTAGCGGCCTGCCGCAACATGGTGCGAAGAGCCTTGACCCAGTTTCGCGTGCCCTACATCACCATCACGCCGACCTTTTGGATCTGCCCGACGCACGGCTATCTGGCAGGCGAACACGAGTTCTGCCCGCACTGCGATACCGAACGGCTCGCACAAAAGCGCGCGGCGCTTCGATCCACCAACCACACCGAGGAGATACCCGCATGACCCAAGCCTATGCCGTTGCACCCGCCGATTCGCAGATCCAACTGGAACCGCACGAACGCCAGCTATGCGAGGTCTGGACGCGCGTGATGGGCTACCACCGTCCTGTAGCTTCTTTCAACCCCGGCAAGCAAGGCGAATACGCCGAGCGCCTGTTCTACTGTGAAGCACGTGCCGTTCCTTGCCTGGCCGCCTAGCTTCCGCCACGGCAGCGACTTCAGCGTCGGCGGCTTCGAGCCGTTCAGCTCGCTCGACTGGCCCGATCACCTTGCCGCGGTGATTTTCGCGCAGGGCTGCCCGATGCAGTGCGGCTACTGCCACAACCCGCAGTTGATGCCCTGCCACAATGGAGAATTGGCCTTCTCGCAAGTGATGGCGGCGCTGGACAAGCGCCGCACGCTGCTGGACGGCGTGGTGTTTTCCGGCGGCGAGCCGTGCGCTCAAACCGGGCTGCCCGAGGCGATCGCCGCCGTGCGCGAACTGGATTTGAAGGTCGGCCTGCATACCTCGGGCATCTTCCCCGGCATGTTGAAAAAGGTACTGCCGCAAGTGGACTGGGTCGGCTTCGACGCCAAGGCCCCCGAGGATCAGTACTTTCGCGTCACCGGCACCTCTGCCTGGAGGCGCAGCGAAGAGAGTCTCGACATCCTGATCGGCAGCGGCTGCGAATTCGAGGCGCGCACCACCTGGTCCCCGCAACTGTTCAGCGAAACGGCTCTATTTGATCTGGCGCAAAACCTCGCCCGGCGCGGTGTGGCTCACTATGCCTTGCAACGGGTGCGAACGCCGTCCGGCGATGGCAAACGTTGGGAGCCGGGTCCGGCTCCGCCGGCGCAGCTGCTGGAAGCGCTGGCGGGTTTGTTCCGGCATTTCACCATTCGCTAATGTATCGAGCCGATCATGATCGCTGCAACCGCTACACTAAAAGCAGCATCGGCGCGCGCGGCGAAGAACGCGGCGACCATAGAGCCGACCCTGCCCGACCGCGTCGCGGGCTGGCTTAGCCACAGCACGCTGTTCTCGCACCTGACGACGCGGGCCTTGGCGCCGGTCGCGGCCGCCTGCATTACCCAAACCTGTCCGGCCGGCTCCACGCTGTTTCTGCCGGGTTCGCGCGCGGACGGTTTTTATGTAGTGGTGTACGGCTCAGTGTCGCTGTCCCTGCCCGGACCGGACGGCACCGAGAAACTGATCGAGTTGGTCGGTCCCGGCGAGTGCTTTGGCCAGGCCGCCATGTTCCTGGAGGTACCGTACCCGATCGCCGGGCGCTGCCTCACCGAAACGCTGCTGCTGCAAGTGCCGAAGGAGCCGTTTTTCGCGCTGCTCGACCAGGACCCGGTGCTGACCCGCAAGATGCTGACCATCATGGCGATGCGCATGCATCGTCGCATCCACGATATCGAAGGCTACGCATTTCGATCGGCAGCCAGCCGGCTGGCCGATTTCCTGCTGTCGCTGCCGGAGAGCGCCGGCAATGCTGTGCGCCTGCCGGTCAGCAAAAGCGTGCTCGCTTCCAAATTGCTGTTCACGCCGGCCACTCTCTCGCGCATTCTCAAGGAATGGATGGAGGCGGGCTATATCGCCGTCAGCGGCCGCAGCATCACGCTGCGCGACTTGCCCGCCTTGCAATCGATCGCGCGCTGCGATCGCTCCTGATCCGCCGGCCGGCTACGCTAGCTATCGGTACCGAAGCGTTCCACCAGCTTCTGCAGTTGCGCGTGCAACGCCGCGTCGTCGCCGAAATTGTCGATCGCCTGGTGCGGCATGGTCGGCGCTTCGAAGCCGGGATTGATTTTCTCCGCGTAGTACGCGCTGGCGAGATGGCCGGTTCGTTCCAGCAAGCGCGCCCCAATCAACGCGTCGGTACTGCGTATCCATACCGGCACCGCTGTCGGGCAGCGGGTGAGGATGCGCAGGCGGTGGCGATTCTTGAACAGGGCTTGCGCCAGGCAGAAGTCCGCGTGCCGCTGCGATAAATCGCCGATGCGGGCAATGATGACTTCGGTGAATTCGTTGCGCATCGCTTCCGTGATCGGCTGGTGGGAACGCACGGCTTCGACCATGGCTTGCGGCAGATCATCGTCGGCGTCGTGATAGTGAATGCCGAAGTCGCGCTGCAGACACTCTCCCACGAACGATTTCCCGGAGCCGATCTGACCGAACAGCAAAAGTTTCAAGATTCAGTCGTCCAACGGCAGATTGTCGATCAGCCGTGTTGTGCCGAGGCGCGCAGCGATCAGCGCGACCAGCCCGTTACGCCGATCGCCCGGCGGCTCGAGGCTTTCGGCGCGTCGAATCGACGCATAGTCGGGCGCAAACCCGCTGGCCCGCAAGGTTACCAACGCTGCCGTCTCGATGGTATCGAACGCAAGGCCCGCGCGCCATTGGCTGCGCATGGCAACGAGCGTGCGATAGATCGTCGCCGCCGTTTCGCGTTCGGCCGCCGACAAATACTGGTTGCGCGAGCTCATCGCGAGGCCATCGGCCTCGCGGTGGGTTGGGCCGGCGACGATTTCGATCGGCATGCACAGGTCCGCCACCAGGCGCTCGATCACCCGCAACTGCTGGTAGTCCTTGCGGCCGAACACCGCCGTGTCCGGTTGCACCAGCTGAAACAGCTTGCACACTACCGTCGCGACACCGGCAAAGTGGCCGGGCCGTAGCGCACCCTCCAGCGGCTCTCTGATCTTCGGCACTTCGATACGCACGCTATCCATCGTGCCGAACGGGTACATCTCTTCGACAGAGGGTGCGAACAGCGCGTCGCAGCCGTGAGCGGTGAGGCCGGCGCGGTCCTGTTCGAGCGTGCGTGGATAGCGCGAGTAATCTTCTTGCGGCCCGAACTGGGTCGGGTTGACGAACAAGCTCGCTACCACGCGATCGGCGTTGGCGCGCGCCAGCTCCACCAGCGAGTAATGCCCGGCGTGCAGATTGCCCATGGTGGGCACCAGTGCGATACGCTGGCCGGTGCGCCGCCACGCGGTCACCTGCGCTCGCAACTCTGCAGCGGTGGTAATGAATTGCATACAGGTCAGAAGCTGTGTTCGGCGGCAGGGAACGCGCCTTTTTTCACAGCACTCACATAGGCGCGGATGGCGCCCTCGATCGAATTTTCGCCCGCGAGGAAATCCTTGGAAAAGCGCGGCTTTTTGCCCGGCGTCAGACCCAGCATATCGTAGAGCACCAGTACCTGACCGTCGCAGTCGACACCGGCGCCGATGCCGATGGTGGGGATACGCAACTCCTGGGTAATCTGCGCCGCGAGATCGGCCGGGATGCATTCCAATACCAATAACGATGCGCCCGCTTTCTCCACGGCGATGGCCTCGTCCAGCAATCGCTCCGCCGCCACCTTGCTCTTGCCCTGCACCTTGTAGCCGCCGAAGGCGTGTACCGACTGCGGCGTGAGACCGAGGTGCGCACATACCGGCATCTGTCGCTCGACCAGCGCCTGGATCACGGCCAGCACATAGCCCGCCCCTTCCACCTTGACCATCGCCGCCCCGCCTTCGGCCATCAGGCGGTGAGCCGACGAGAGCGCCGCGGCTACATCGCGAAACGTCATGAACGGCAGGTCCGCCAATACCAGCGCGTGGCCTGCGCTACGGGCCACTGCCGCGCTGTGATACACCATTTGGTCGAGCGTTACCGGCAGCGTGCTGGCATGACCCTGCACCACCATGCCCAAGGAATCGCCGACCAGCAAGATATCGACCCCGGCCGCATCGCACTGCGTGGCAAAACTTGCGTCGTAGGCGGTCAGCATGACGATTTTCTCGCCGCGCACTTTCATGTCGCGCAGGCGGGGAGCGGTCACCGCAGAGCGGCTGGCATCTACTTTGGCAGGGTTTAACATGGCGCAATCCAGGTACGGCGGGCGCGTATTATAGACAATGGCGAGCCTTTCGACGCTGGCCACCTAATACCTTTGCGACCTGTCCCTTCATCTTTCGGCGGCGACAATGCCAGCGGAACGTCACAGGCACCGGAGCCGGTGACAAACTGGTAAATTACCGGGAATCAGGTTCAATCGAAGTCATTTTCACGCGGCAAGTCACGGTTTTCCAATACAAAATCAACGGAGGCGAACATGAGGTTGCACATCGGTACATTCGCGCTGGCGCTGGCCGCCACGGCGCTTGGTTTCAGCCAGGCGTCGCTGGCCCAGACGCCCATCGTCATCAAATTCAGCCACGTGGTGGCGCAGGACACTCCCAAGGGTCACGGCGCCAACAAGTTCAAGGAACTCGCCGAGGAGCGCACCAAGGGCCGCGTCAAGGTCGAGGTCTACCCGAATAGTTCGCTCTACAAGGACAAGGAAGAGATGGAGGCATTGCAACTGGGTTCGGTGCAGATGCTCGCCCCCTCGCTCGCCAAGTTCGGCCCGCTGGGCGTGAAGGAATTCGAAGTGTTCGACCTTCCCTTCATCTTCAAGGACCAGGAAGCCTTTCGCGCGGTTACCGACGGTGCGGTCGGTGCGGGTCTTTTCAAGAAACTCGAAAGTCACGGCGTCAAGGGTCTTGCCTACTGGGACAACGGCTTTCACATCATGAGCGCCAACAAGCCCTTGCATACCGTAGCCGACTTCAAGGGCCTGAAAATGCGCATCCAGAGCTCCAAGGTACTGGACGCGCAAATGCGCGCGCTCGGCGCGATTCCGCAAGTGATGGCCTTCTCCGAGCTCTACCAGGGCCTGCAGTCGGGCGTAGTGGACGGCACCGAAGGTGTGCCTTCCAATTTCTACACGCAGAAAATCTATGAAGTGCAAAAGCACATCACCCTCTCCAACCACGGCCATCTCGCCTATGCGCTGATCGTCAACAAGAAATTCTGGGACGGCCTGCCGGCCGATATCCGCACGATCCTGGATGGTTGCGTGAAGGACGCCACGGCGGCGGCCAACAAGGCGGCTACCGACGACAACCTGTCGGCCATGGAAAAGATCAAGGCCAGCGGCAAGACCACCCTCTACACCCCCACCGCAGCCGAACTCAACGAGTGGAAAAAAGCCCTGATGCCGGTGCACTCTGAAATGGAGTCGCGCGTCGGCAAGGACACCGTGCAAGCCGTGTACAAAGCCGCCGGCTTCGTCGCCCCCAAGTAATTTCTCCCCTGCACTTGCCCGCCCGATCCGGATAGAATGGGGCGGGCAAGGTCACGGAGAACAATAATTCCATGCTGAATCGCATCCTGAACCATTTGGAGGAATGGCTCATCACCTTCCTTATCGGCGGCGCCACCGTGGTCATTTTTGTGGCCGTGGTGCACCGCTTCCTGTGCGGCGTGCCGTTTATCCAGGATTACGCCGTCAAGCTGAATCTCAGTTGGGCGCAGGAACTTTGCATCTACATGTTCGTCTGGATGGCCAAGTTCGGCGCGGCCTACGGCGTGCGCCACGGCACCCACGTCGGCGTCGACGTGCTGGTGCGCACCTTGCCCCCGGAAAAATCGAAATGGCTGACCCTGTTTGCGATGCTGGCCGGCGCCGTGTTTACCGGCACGGTCGGCACCCTGGGGGCCACCTTTGTCTGGGACAATGGCTTCCACTACGCGTTTTATCACCTGATCGGCATCGACACCGGCGAACTGCCGGAGGGTCCGACCTCGCCGGACCTGGAAATATCGACCTGGATCGCCTATTCCTGCGTGCCGCTGGGCTCCTACCTGATGTGCTTTCGGTTCCTGCAAGTGGGCTGGCATTTCTGGCGCACCGGCGAATCGCCGCATCACGACCATGGCCACGTCGAAGGCATCGATGACGCCGCCGTCGAAGACCTGCTGCAACCGATGCCGGAGGGAGCGCAAAAATGAACGCTTCCATCATCTTCATCCTGCTGTTGCTGCTGATGCTGACCGGCATGCCGATCTCGATTTCGCTCGGTCTCACGGTTTTGACTTTCCTCTTCACCATGACCCAGGTGCCGGTAGAAAGTGTGGCGCTGAAGCTGTTCACGGGAATCGAGAAATTCGAGATCATGGCGATCCCGTTTTTCATCCTGGCCGGCAATTTCCTCACCCACGGCGGGGTGGCGCGACGGATGATCAAATTTTGCACCTCGATGATCGGCCATTGGTACGGTGGCATGGGCCTGGCCGGTGTGATGGCCTGCGCCCTGTTCGCCGCGATCTCCGGATCCTCGGTCGCCACCGTGGTCGCGGTCGGTTCGATCATGCTGCCGGCGATGGTGAAGCAAGGCTATCCCAAGCGCTTCGGCGCGGGCGTGATCACCACTTCCGGGGCGCTTGGTATCCTGTTCCCACCCTCGATCAACCTGGTTATCTACGCCATCGCCACCGCCGGCATGAATGTCACCGGTCCGAACGGCGAGCAGGTGGGCTCGGCCTCGATCGGTGAATTGTTCCTGGCCGGCGTGGTACCCGGCATCGTGCTGTCGATCCTGCTCGGCATCACCACCTGGTACCGCGCCAAGAAGTTCGACTACCCGCGCATGCCGCGCGCCAGTTGGAAGGAACGCTGGACCGCGTTCCGCGAAAGCGTGTGGGGCTTGCTCTTGATCGTGGTGGTGATCGGCGGCATCTACAGCGGCAAGTTCACACCCACCGAGGCGGCGGCGATGGCGGCGGTGTACGCCTTCTTCATCTCGGTGTTCGTCTACAAGGACCTGAAACTCTCCGACGTGCCCAAGTCGCTGAGGAACGCCGCGGCGATGAGCTCGATGCTGCTCTATATCATCACCAACGCGGTGCTGTTTTCCTTCCTGCTGACCTCCGAGCAGATTCCGCAGGCGATGGCCGGCTGGATGACCGCGCAGGGCTTCGGCCTGGTGGTGTTCCTGCTGCTGGTCAACGTCATCCTGCTCGCGGCCGGCAACTTCATGGACCCGGCGGCGATCGTGCTGATCATGGCACCGATACTCTTCCCTATGGCGGTCAAGATGGGGGTGGACCCGGTGCACTTCGGTATCCTGATGGCGGTCAATATGGAAGTGGGCCTGTGCCATCCGCCGGTGGGGCTCAATCTGTACGTGGCCTCGGGCATCACCAAGATGGGCATCACCGAGCTGACCGTGGCGGTGTGGCCGTGGCTGTTGACGATGATCTGCTTCCTGGTGGTCGTCACCTTCTGGCCGGGGCTCT
>CAZCKI010000145.1:0-7904 GCA_964498815.1 uncultured Burkholderiales bacterium | reverse complement strand
CATCGGCGTTGACTTGCAGGCCGGCGTCAATGTGTTGAGCCTTTCGCAGATCGACCAATTCGGCAATGCGCGCGGTACCAGGGTCATCAAGCTGATCGCCCCCGGCGCGCTGGCCAAGGTGATCATCGATTACCCGCCGTCCCTGAGCGGCGGTGCGGTGGCCGACGGCAAGACCGTCGCCAAAGTGCTGGTGCGCCTGACTGACAGCAATAACGTGCCGGTCACCACGCGCACCGCCGTCACGCTGTCCGCATCGGCCGGGCGCTGGAACGTCGAAGACCTGAATCCGGCCGAGCCCGGCGTTCAGACCTTCATCGAGGGCGGCCGCGCCGAATACCTCATCATGCCGCCGACCGAGCCGGCGCAGGCCGAAATCATCGTCGCGGCCGGCGCAGTCAGGGGCGTGTCGAAGCTGGACTTCCTGCCCGACCTGCGCGACATGATTGCCGCGGGCTTGATCGAAGGCGTGCTGAATTTGCGCAAGCTCGACGCCAAGGGCTTGACCCCGGCACGCGCACAGGATGGGTTCGAGCAGGAGATCACCCACTTGTCGCGCACCTGGCGCGACGGCCAATTGACCGGCAGCGCGCGTACCGCCATGTTCCTGAAGGGCAAGGTCAAGGGCGAATACCTGCTGACCCTGTCCTACGACTCCGACAAGAACACCCGCGACCGCCTGTTCCGCGATATCCAGCCCGACGAGTTCTATCCGATCTACGGCGATTCCAGCATGCGCGGCTTCGATGCGCAATCGACTGGGCGCTTCTACGTGCGCATCGACAATCGCAAATCCTACCTGCTGTACGGCGATTACAACACCACGCAGACCTCGGAAGCGCGCAAGCTTTCGAACTACAATCGCTCGCTCACCGGTATCAAACAGCACTTTGAAAATGCCAAGGTCAGCGGCAATGTATTCGCGAGCCGCGACTCGACCCGCCAGGTGGTCAACGAATTCGCCGCCAACGGCACCTCGGGTCCGTTTACGCTCTCGAACGTCAAGGGCCTGATCAACAGCGAAAAGGTCGAAGTCCTGACGCGCGACCGCAACCAGCCGGCGGTGGTGATCTCCGCCCTCGCACAGACGCGCTTCGTTGACTACGAGCTGGAGCCGCTGACCGGGCGCCTGTTGTTCAAGTCGTCGATCGCCAGCCTCGACGACAAACTGAATCCGATGTCGATTCGGGTGACCTATGAAGTCGACCAGGGCGGAACCGAATTCTGGGTGGCCGGCGCCGATGCACAGGTCAGGCTGACCGATCGTCTGGAAGTCGGCGCCATGTTGGTTGACGATCAGAACCCGGTCAACAAATTCCGCATGGCCGGCATCAACGCCACCGCCAAGCTGGCCGACAAGACCTTCCTCATCGCCGAGCTGGCGCAGACCCGCCGCGAATTGTTCGCCGATGGCCTGTCCGGCGGCGCCAAGCAGGGTCTGGCGGAGCGGATCGAATTCAAGCAGCAGGGCGACAAGATCGAGACCTCGCTCTATGCGGGCAAAGCCGCCGCCAACTTCGACAATACCAGCTCCAACCTCAGCAGCGGCCGCATGGAAGCAGGCGGCAAATTGGCGTACCGGATCGACGACAAGAATCGCGTCAACGCCGAGATCCTGCACACCGAAGACACGGTTGCCGGCGCCAAGCGCGATGGCCTCGCCCTGACCGGCGAGCACCAGTTCGAAAACGGCCTGCGTGTTGAAGCCGGTGTACGCCACGCGCGCGATACCCTGGCTGGCGCGGCGGTTGTCCCCGGCAGCAACGCGGCGCCCACCGAGGTGACCAGCGTTCGCACCCGCGTGAGCGGAGATATTCCGGGAGTCAAGGGTGCGTCGGCATACGGTGAAGCGGAAGTCGACGTGCAGGACTCGTCCCGCAAAGTGGTGGCGGTGGGCGGCGAATACAAACTGCCCACCGGTGGCCGTTTGTACGCACGCCACGAATTTATTTCCTCGCTGACCGGCCCGTTCGGCCTCAACAGCCAGCAGCGGCAGAACAGCACCGTGATCGGCGTCAATACCGATTACATGAAAGACGGCAATGTGTTCAGCGAATACCGCGTGCGCGACGCGATCTCCGGCGGCGATGCCGAAGCCGCTTTGGGTTTGCGCAACACCTGGACACTCGCCGAAGGCATCAAGCTGCAGACCGGCTTTGAAAAAGTGCACGCATTGTCCGGTGCGGGAGACGCCGAATCGACTGCCGCAACCTTCGGGCTGGAATACACCGCCAATCCGATCTGGAAGGGATCCGCGCGGCTGGAGCTTCGCGACGGCAAGACCAGCGACTCGATACTTTCCACCGTGGCGATGGCTTCCAAGCTCAATCGCGACTGGACTTTCCTCGCCCGCAATACCTATTCCCAGCTTCGCAACAAGAATGGCCAGACCGGCGAAAACGTGCAGGACCGCATGCAGGCGGGCGTTGCCTATCGCGACACAGACAGCGATGTGCTGAGCGGACTTGCCCGCATCGAGCACCGCACCGAAAACGACACCACGCAACCCGACATCGCACTGAAGCGCACTGTGGAACTATTTTCGCTCAACGCGAACTGGCAACCGCGCCGGCCGTTTACCCTGGCTGCGCGCTACGCCGCCAAGTGGACGCACGATAATTCCAACGGCATCGCTTCCAAGACCAACGCACAACTCGTTTCCGGCAGGGCCATTTGGGAATTTGCGCCGCGCTGGGATGTTTCCGTCAACGCATCGACCATGTTCGGCCATGGCGCTCAATCGAAGTATTACGGCGCCGGCGTCGAATTGGGTTACATGGTGATGGAAAACCTGTGGGTATCGGCAGGCTACAACTTCTTCGGCTACAGCGACGCCGACTTGACGACCGGCGAGTACACTAACAAGGGCGCATTCTTGCGCCTGCGTTACAAGTTCGACGAGGATTTGTTTAGCAGCGCGAAGTCCGCAAGGCCTGCGGCGACGAATGCGGGTGCGGATGAGAAATCATCGCCTGCAGCGGCAACGGGGACAAGGTAGTCGCACGGCTGACCGAATATGTTCAACACAAGACCAATAAAAGTTGCCTGCCTGAATCTGACCGCAATCGTGCTGGGATTGTTGGCGGCGACGGCTGCGCCCGACGTGCGCGCGCAGTCGGCCGCTGCCTGCTCGGCCAGCGAAACCTTGCAAACGTTCAGCTTTTCGACCTGGACTACAAGCTCGCTGGGGCCGACTGCATTCACCTTCGGGACTGCGCCGAACGATATCACGATGACCGTGACCCTCGCCGGCACGTTTAACGGGACTGGCCCGACCATTGCCGCAACGCCGAGCCTGGGAACAGTCGGCAATACCACCAATGCACTTGCGGCAGCCAGCAATGGTGCGGCAAATGGCGGATTGATCGGGACCTACACGTTTGCATTCAGTCGTCCGGTCTACAAGCTGCGTTTTTTTGCGATGGACGTCGACGCCTCCAACACGGCGGGCAGCATTTGGCAAGACCAGATCATAACCACAGGATTGCTGAACGCAACCAGCGTGACGCCTAGTGCCATGGCGTTCGTGCTGGGCACCGTCGGCACCACCAGTATCGTCGCACCCAATGGGACCGCGACAGCGACGTACGGCAACAACAATTGCGCGAATACGACGACCAACTGCAACGTCAATATGGATTACTTGAATCCTGTGTCGCAGGTCACACTAACCTACCGGGAAGGAACCAGCCCTGGCGTCGTAGCAAACAATCAGTACATGGGTGTCGACACTTTTGGCATGTGCGTCCCGGCGCGCGCGACCCTGGCAAAGGCGTACAACGCCACCTCCGTCGCGGTCGGCGCCAGCAGTACTTTGACCTTCACCATCAACAACGGCGCCGGCAACCCCGCGCAGGGTAACCTTGCCTTCACCGATACCTTTCCGGCCGGCCTCAGTGTGACCGCCGTTTCCGCATTGTCGGGCGCAGGATGCACCGGCACACCGGCATTTACCGCTTCCACCGTAAGTCTGGCCAACGGCTGGATGGCCGGCGGAACGACCAGTTGCACGTTTACCGCAACCGTGCAGGGCAATACCGCGGGCAGCTATACGAATGCCAATGCACAATTCTCCGCCATCGGCGGAAAGCTCGACACGAGCGCAACCACTGCGACCTTGTCGGTATTTACCCCCCCAACCGTAACCAAGACCTTCGCGCCATCGGTGATCGTGCCGGGTGGCACTTCGTCGATGGTGATCACGGTGACCAATCCGGCGGCAAACCCGGCCAACCTCACTGGCGTCAGCATCGGCGACAATTACGCCGGCACCCTGGTCAACAACGGCATCGGTGGCGTGGTCTGTTCCGGCGCGGGCAGCGCCACGATTTCCGGCGGGGCCAACGGCGGCACCAGCGTCGGCTTCACCGCGGGCACCATCGTGCCCGGCGGCACCTGCACCATCACGCAGAGTGTTTCGGCGACATCGACCAACACCAACACGACGACCGCACCCGCATCGACCGGTCCCGCCGTCGTGACGGGCACCAC
This sequence comes from uncultured Burkholderiales bacterium, assembly GCA_964498815.1. Lineage (GTDB taxonomy): Bacteria > Pseudomonadota > Gammaproteobacteria > Burkholderiales > Usitatibacteraceae > UKL13-2. The sequence continues at coordinate 3,416 of CAZCKI010000145.1, read as the reverse complement.
CGCAAGCGCCACGCTCACCGTCGGAAACGCCATCGGCATCAGCAAGTCCTTCGGCACCAATCCGGTGGCGATCAACACCAATTCCTTGCTGACGTTCACGCTGACCAACACCAATGCGGTTGCCGCCACTGGTGTGGCGTTCACGGATACGTATCCAGCGAATCTGGTCAACAACGGCGCTGTAACGGTCAGCAATACCTGCGGCGCAACCGTCACGGTATCCGCCAACGCTACCAACCCCGGTGTGGTCACCGTTACCGGCGGCACGGTCCCCGCAAATAGCTCCTGCATCATTTCCGTCAATACCCGCAGCGGCACGGCGGCCGGATACACCAATACCCTGGCGATCGGGGCGGTGACCTCCACCAATACGCCAGCCAATACGATTGCGGCAGCCGACACGCTGGAAGTAGGGCGCGCCAAGCTCGACAAGGTTTTCAGTGCCGCGGTGGCCTCCGGCGGGACCACCACGTTGACTTACTCGGTCATCAATACCGCGGCTATTGCCGTCAGTTTTACCGATACCTTGCCGGCTGGACTGCGCGTCGCTTCGCCCTCCGTGGTGGGCGGCACTTGTGCGGGTGGCAGCGTTACGGCCACGGCGCTCAGCACCAGCATCGCGGTGGCCGGTCGCAATAGTATCAACGGCACTTGCACCATCACGGTCGCAATCACCACGGCGGCTGCGCCAACCACCGGTGTTTGTCCCCAGGCCAACAACACCAACGGCAACAGCAATATTTCGCTGACTACCAACATCGGCGCGGATATCACCGATTCCGCCACCGGTGGCGGGACGGCCTCGGTGGGCGCCGGTGCCTGCGTCACGGTGCTGGCCGCCCCGTCGGTCGGAAAAGCGATTGCGGCGGGCGCCAACGCCAATATACCGGTGCGCGGCACCACGAGGTACCAAATCACGCTGACCAATCCGAATGCCGTTGCCATTACGCTCTCCAGCATTTTCACGGACACGCTGCCTACCGGTCTGGTTGTCGCGGCCACGCCCAATATCGGCGGCACCTGCACCAACGGCTCGATCACGGCGGTGGCCGGCAGCGGCACCATTTCCTATGCGAGCGGCGCGAGTATCCCCGCAGTGAGCTGCACGATCCTGGTGGACGTCAGCAATAACGCCAGCACCGGTGCTGCCATCAGCAACGGCAATGGCCCGTATACCAATACCATTGCGATCGGCGCCTTGGTCACCAACGCAGGCAGCAATGCCGCCGCCGCCAGCCAGTTGGTGGCCGTAGTGGGCGGCTACAAGAGCGTGCGGATATTCGCCGACAACGATGCCTCCGGCACCGCCAGCGCCACCATCGGCGACGTGCTGGAATGGGACGTATTTTTCCGCAATCCCGGTGCGGGATCGCCTTCGGTCGCCAACTTCCAGGCCACCGATACCATCGGTGCCAACCAGACTTTTGTGGCGGGCTCGCTGGCGGTGAGTTACAACCCCGGCGGCTGCGGGACCGGCACGGCCAACGCCAGCTTCGATGGCGTGGGTACTACTACGCTATTCACGGCCCCTTTTACCGAGGCGGCGGATTGCACCATGAAAATCAGTTACCGCACTACGGTGACGGGTAACGGAGTACTGAGCAACCAGGCCAGCGCCAGCGGTACGGGACTGGCAGCGGTGCTTACCGACAACATCGATTCGACCACGACCGGATTGCCCGGTGGCGTAACGACACTGGGGTTGGGAACCAACGTTCTCGCCCAGACGCAGAACGCCGCCACGCTGGACCCGACCACCGCCACGGTACTGCTGCGGCCGACTGTGGCGAAGGTGATCGCGGCCGGCAACAACCCCGACATCCCGGTGCTGGGTGCGACGCGCTACCAGATCACGCTGGGCAATCCGAATGCATCCGCGATCACGCTCTCCAGCCTCTTTACCGATACCTTGCCGACCGGCATGGTAGTCGCGGCGGTTCCCAACATCGGTGGCACCTGCACCAACGGCTCGATCACGGCGGTGGCCGGCAGCGGCACCATCAGCTACGCGAGCGGCGCCAGCATCGCCGCCGGCGGCTGCACCATCCTGGTCAGCGTCTCCAACAACGCCAGCACCGGCAGCGTCATCAGCAACGGCAGCAGCACCTACACCAACACCCTGGGTATCGGTTCGCTGGTCACCAACGCCGGCGCCAACACTGCGGCGGCCACCCAGTTGGTCAACGTCGTCGGCGGCTACAAGAGTGTCAGGCTGTTCACCGACAACGACGCTTCAGGCACCGGCAACGCCACCATCGGCGACGTGCTGGAGTGGAGCGTGTTCTACAACAATCCCACCGGCGGCAATGCCATCGCTGCCTTCCAGGCTGCCGATACCATCGGCGCCAATCAAACCTACGTGGCTGCGTCGATTGTGGTCACCTACAGTCCGGGCGGCTGCTCGGCCGGTACCGCCAACGCCGGCTACAACGGCGCCGGCGCCACGAACCTGTTCACGGCCGGCTTCAGTCTGGCCGCGGGCTGCACGGTAAAGGTGAGCTACCGCACCACGGTGACGGGTAGCGGCGCGCTCAGCAATCAAGCCAGCGCCACGGGCACCGGATTGGTGGCAGTCACAACGGACAATATTGACTCCACCACCAGCGGCCTGCCGGCGGGGGTGACTACCCTCGGTCTTGGCGCGAATGTGTTCGCGCAAACACAGAATGCCGCCACGCTTGATGTCGCTGCCGTAACGGTTCCGGTGCGACCGACGATTAGCAAGTCCTTCACGGCGACCAATATCGCCAGCGGCGGCAATACCAATCTGACGGTGACCATAGGCAACACCAACGCCGGCGCCATCACGCTCACCGGCATACTCACCGATACCTTCCCGGCGGGCGTGACCATAGGCACCGCCGGCAACACCGGCACTTGCACCGGTGTCACGGCCACGGCGAACGCGAATAATTTCACCATCGCCAATGGCACCAGCATCCCGGCGGCCGGCTGTACGGTGATTGTGAATGTCACCTCGAGCACGGCGGGGGCAGTCACCAATACGATCGCAATCGGCGCCCTGCAGACCAGCGCAGGCAGCAACACGGTGGCGGCGACGGCTGTCCTGAATGTGTATGCGCCACCGACGACGAGCAAATCGATCGCGAGCCTGTTCAGCAGCGGTGCGACCACCACGCTCACCCTGACGCTGAGCAATCCCGCCACCAATCCAGGTGCGATTACGGCGCAGTTGGACGATACTTTTCCCGGCGGCCTCGCGCTGGTCAATACCACCTTCACTTTTAGCCCGCTGGCCTGCGGAACGGTGACCAAAATCAGTGGCGCAGCGAGCGCTGCAAACGATAGCAATGTGCGCTTCATTGCGGCCGGCCTGGCGGTCAACACTACCTGCCAGGTACAGATCAATGTCGCGTCCAGCACGGTGGGGCCGGCGACCAATACCACCAATGCCC
>CAZCKI010000144.1:6373-7931 GCA_964498815.1 uncultured Burkholderiales bacterium | reverse complement strand
CGAGCAAAACTGGGTAAGCGCAACTTCAAAACATCGGGATTGAGTTTCGCCAGCACTTCGAATGATCTCTTGCCTTTTGAAAAAGCATTTGAGCAGTTGCGCGAAGCGTGTTCCAACTGATCACACACCTCATGTCGATTCCGATTCTCCAAATCGGTCAATGATGGCAGCGCGCTCTCCTGAAACTCATGACTATAATGTGCTCGCAGCGTATCTGGGTCCGCAACAATCCATGTTTCCATACAGGTCGTCATAAAGAGGACTTGCTCATTTGAGACTCCGGCAGGTTCAGCCCAGTGATCACGGACTTTGAGATGAGCCCAGGTCGTTTCAAGATCACCTAAGGGATCTTCACTATCTACCAACATCGCGATGTAGTCACCCTCACATCGGCTAGCGTGGGCCACTTTGAAATCATGGAAAGCCGAGTCGCGTCCACCACAGGCAACTAGTCGAGGCATTCTTCCCGAAAGGCCCGCTTTTTCGAATAATTTTCGAAAGGCCTCACGGCAGCGCGTTTGATCCTCTTTGGACTCACCACCTTCAATATAGAGACGCGCACTCACCAACGGGTACCTCCTATCTCACCCTTCGTCCAAAGCTCACCCAATCGGTACTTGCTCAGCCATTCAGTGAGGTCACTAGAGTTCAACCTCTTCATAACCGTTCTCCCCTGATGTTTTGAACAAACCACCACGGCCTCTGGGGACTCAGTCATGGTATCTACGAGGATGTCGGAATGTGTTGTGACAATAATTTGAGTCCTCTTCGCAGCAGCTTTTAATAGGTCGCCCACTTTGGGGAGAATGTCAGGATGTAACCCCAACTCTGGCTCCTCAATGCAGATTAGTGGTGGCGGCTCAGGGTCGCAAAGGATGGCCAGCAAACAGAGGAAGCGCAATGTACCGTCGGAAAGGCGCGTCGCTGGAATAACAAAATCTCCCTCTGTAAAAAAGACTTGTACGGTACCTCCTTCGACCAACACGTCAAAATCATGAACGCCATCGTAGAGATCTTTCAATCCGCTAAGGATCATTTTCTTGGCCGAAGGGAAACGCGTCTTCAGTCGATTTAGAAAGAGGCCAAGATTCGAGAAGTCCTCCTCAAGCATGTCATTTCGCATGTCAGCTTTTTGTGGTTCGCGAAACACAGCATTTCGCCCAAATGCCCATTCCCTATAGATACGAATCCGCTCGTAATTTTGAGCCAGCCACGCTAACTCAGGGTACGCCTCCGGGTCACGTCTTTGAGCTAAGATCGAACGATCGGCCTCTATTGTTTCTCTCGCCAGGCCGCGCCTTCCGTGGTCACTCGTGTTTACAACCGGCTGTCCGTGCATGTAGCGGTAGAAAAAATACACGTCCGGTTGACCAGCGGTTGGGCGTTCTGCCTCCACGCGCTCGTCTTCGAGAGAAAAAGTCTGCGTCACTGAGCGAAACGATAGTACGTGACGCAGAGGCATCCCGCCTTTGTTTTGACTGGTTATCACACAATCGACAGTCCCTGGGTCCCGTGGTCCTCCTTTCCAAATCCACTCCGCCACGCCACCACCTTTTCG
>CAZCKI010000144.1:0-6363 GCA_964498815.1 uncultured Burkholderiales bacterium | reverse complement strand
CGCGTCACATCCCGAAATTCCTTCGGCGCAGATCGCATCAGGCTAATCGCCTCAATGAGGTTCGACTTGCCGCTTCCATTTGGACCAATAAATAGATTCAGCGCTTTGAGTTCAATGCCTGCGTTGTCGGGGCCAAAAGACAAGAAATTCTTCGGCGCTAAATGGCGAATCAAAATTTGGTCATTTAATTCAGACATATTCGAGTCTCCTCAGCTTCAGTTTCTTCCAATTCGCTGGTTTCGTCGAGAAAATTTATGACAAATAGTAGTGTTGGAAAGGAAGAAACAAGTACCCGACACCCTCTACATTTCTTGATATGTACTTGTTATATCTCATCCTCCAAACAAATACCCACAACTCCTGTCCGCAGGCTCGTGAACAAGTATCCGATCATATAAGCCGGCATTGTTTCCGACCACCCGCTCCACATCCTCGTCGAGCAGCAAACCCACCGCCACCTGCCCTTTCGCGGCCTCGCGCACCTTGCTCACAAAATCCTCCCGCGTGGCATAGCGTTCCGCCAGACTCAAGCGCGGGTCTCCCGCAGCGCGGCGCTCGGCTTCGGTGCGGGCGAAAGGAACAAAGCTGCCGTCAAAACGAGCGTTGGCCCAGGCAAAACCGGTGTCGGCCGCACGCGGGTTCCAGCCGGTGTGCGTACCCAATGGAACCACCAGCTCAACCAGCCTGACCCCGCCCCGGTCGTTGCCGTCGGCATCGGGCGCCGGCACTCGCGTTTCGAATTCAGCGAGGTGTGCGGGCGGCACATGGGTGGCAATGCCGCGTCCCTCAAAGCGCAGACCGAAGTCGAGGCGAGGCTCGCGCAGATTGCCCTCCGGTGGGGCGAGGCCGATGCCTTTGGGAAAGGCTGCTCGGTACTTCGCCACCGTCAGCAAAGTGCCGTCGCCGATCTGCGGAAAAGCACTCGCCGGCGGCGGCGTGCCGCTGCCTACCCAGCGGTCGAGCGCGACGATAAGGGCGCGTTCGGTCACGTAGTGGTCGCTGGTGGATACGCAATTCGTGTACGGTTCGCGCACGCGCGAGCGACCTACGTAATGCTGGGCGCCCATGAAGGCGTAAACGCGCACATCCGGCGCAGGCGCCACGTCCTTGGCGCCGTCGGGCGTGGTGGTGTTGAGTGAGGCGCCGCGGTTCCAGAACTCGGTGGAGGTATTGGCGATGATGAGTTTCGGTACGTGCCCGTTGGCATCGCGTGCGCGATCGAGCCTTGAGGCGGTGCGACCGGTGACCGGGTCGCGGGTCGGTGTGGTGGTAAATGGAAAGGCATCGGCCGGGTAGTCGTGCTCTTCCAGCATGGAAGGATGGCGCGTCGGTTGCACGAAGCGGCTGTTAAAACCCGCCGAACCCCCGGCACCGGGAACATGCATGTACGCGCCATCGAAAGCGAGGCGGCCACCCTCGTCCACATTGAGCCCGTCGTGCAACATGCGGCCGATCACGCGCCCGGATTGGCTGATACCGAAGATCAACACCTGCTTCGGCACCGGCGCACCTTCGAAGGGATGATCGCGAAAATACGCCAGCAAGTCGCGTATGCCGGCGAGCCCTGCGCCGGTCACATACGGGTCCTTGGCGACATAAGTGAGTTCATACAGGACGCCCGGCTGAAAGCCGCCTTGCATTTGCACCCGCCCCGGACCGCCCGCCTTTTCCGGCGCAATGAACTTCCACAACTTGCGATCGACCGGCTTGCGCGCATCATCCGGTCGCGTCCGCGTCGTCAGCACGGCGGCGGGGTCATCGGCGGTGGCCGGCTCGTAGGTGAGCCCGCGCATGCCCGCGTAAGTGGCGATGTCGCTTTTTGCGCTCACCGTGAATTCGTTTTCCACGGTGCCGGTGATCGGCTTGCCGCCGGCGCTCCTGGCAACCGGCGGAGAAAACACCAGCGGCTTCGCGCCCGGCGCCTGCGGGGCCACGTCCCAGGTCCACGCGGAAAACAGCAAGGTGAAACCGTGGCGCATCAGAAACCCGTCGCCCGCATCGGCCACGCTAGTCGGATCGTTATTGGCGGGGCTGCGCCCGTTCACCTGCCCGAGGATGGCGATGCCGCCGCGATTGTTGACGTCGTAGAGCAGCGTGGACGCCTTGGCCGCGACCGGCCGCAACATCACGAACTCGCTCCGAAAAATGACTTTGCCGCGCGCATCGTGCGGCGCAAGGGTGAGATCGACTATCCTCGCATTCGCGGGCAGGCGCGGATCGAGTGCGAAATGCGCGATGCCACGGATTTTTTCGTATGCGCCGGTTTCGCCGAAAGCCATGCCGGCGGCGAACGGAACCCGTTCCAGCACTTCCACTTTTTCGACCGCCGCACGCAGCGGCAATGCCAACGCGGCGAGCGAGACTGCCGCGATGCAATGCGATGCAATTTTGCCGATTCTCATTGGAGTTCCTGAAGTCAGTATTCTGTTGAAAGGTCTACTGTCCGCCGCCATCGCGGGGGCGCCGCCGGCCCGCGCCTCTGCCAGCAATTGCGCCAGGCTGCCCCGATACAGCCAAACCACCCCGCACATGCCGTACAGCGACAGTGAAGCCAGGAGATTCGCATCGCGCATCATTTCCAGCGCGACCGGATTGCGAAAATGCCAGTAGACCGCATAGCAACCATCGACGGTGAACCAGGTAAAGAACAACATCGGTGGCAACGCCCGCCAGCGCCTCTCCAGCAACACACGCAGGCTCCACGGCGCGGTGAGATAGGCGAGGGTTGCCATGATAAGACTGATCGGCACATCCCAATCCGGCGCGCTGTACAAGAACGAACCCGCGATCAGCAGGGCGACGCCGAGCGCAAACGTGATAAGTTTCCACGGCCGCAGCCATTCTCGCGCCTGCGAAGCTAGCGCCAAAGCTGTGTCGCTGGCCTGGTTCACGACGCCATCCCGAACCAGCCCTTTGCGCGCTCCTCTTCCAGTCGCGCCTCAAGATAATCCCACAGCGCCGGACAGCCGTCCTGGATCTGGCCCTTGATGCGACCCACTACGCGCGCGTGCGCGATGCCGTGCTCTTTCCAGCTTTGCCCTTCGTTGGCGAGATTGAGCAGCACCGGCATGGCGCGGTCGGCGGCGTTGGCGAAACGCGATTCGGCTGTCTCGCTCGCTTCGAATTCCTCCCACAGCGCCATGAATTGCTCGCCTTGCGCGGCAGGCAATTTGCCGAAAATACGTTCCACCGCCACCCGCTCGGCCGCCTTGCGCTCGGCGAGGCCCTCCTCAACATAGACCATGGTATCGCCGGTATCGATTTCGCCGATATCGTGCACCAACAACATGCCGATCACCCGGTTCAAGTCCATGCCGGGATCGGCGTACGGCGCGAGCGAAGCTGCCAGCAGGGCGATTTGCCAGCTGTGCTCGGCGGAATTCTCGAGTCGATCGAGACCGAGCGGGCGCGTTTTGCGGGTGATGCCCTTCAATTTGTCGATTTCGAGGATGAAGTCGATGACTTGTTGCATGACACCGGTCCCTTGGCAATTGACGAACGGATACAGGATAGGGATAGTAAGGGAAATCTGCGGCGCTGAGCGGAAGCAACCTTCCAGAATTCACCGCCACCATTTCGGGGGTCACCATGACACGACTGCTTCTCAAGACATTGCCCTTGTTCACCATTCTGGCAACGGGAACAGCCTTTGCGCAGGACTCCAATGACTTCAGGGACGGCTACACCAAGGGATACAAGGATGGCTTCGATGCCGGCTACCGCAAGGCGGTCGAGGAACTTCGCAATGCGCCGCCACCGCCGCCGGTTGCGGTTACCGGATTCCCCATCGCCGTCGTGTCCGCCACCTACGGCCCCGAGGGCAGCAACGAACGCTGCGACGCGACTCACTACATCCGCAAAAATGCCGCCGGCCGCCGCAACGCCACCGTCCCCATCGAAAACACCATGTGCGGTGACCCGGCGCCGGGCAAGCGCAAGAGTGTAGAGATCAGCTACCTGTGCGGCAACGTGGCGAAGACGACGACTGCATACGAGCATCGGTCGGCGTACTTGTCCTGCGACTGAGCAACGCTTTCTGCACGGCGACCTAGTGACTATCGCCCTCTATCTCGCTGCCCCCGAGATGTGCTGGGGCACTGCCGGTGTCGAGGAAGGCGCCGTTGTCCGATCCAATACGATCCTCAAGTTGTGAAACGTTCGGCCGACGTCTCTCTTCACTGGAGAGAGCCCAGGCCATCCAACCGCCGAAAACCGGCACGAGCCAAATCAGAAAAAACTGAATGGTTTTTTGGCGCTTGTCGAAAGAGTCGCATCGCGACACGCTCGTTGTTGCAATTACATTGAGCGCCAAGATGACGCCACTGACAACCAACAGAGTAGGAATCATGACTTCTAACCATCCAATCGCAACGTGCGTAAATTCTCTTAGCCGTCATTTTGCATAGTTCATCCTCGGCCCCGCCAATTCCATTGCCTTGCGATACGCCGGTCGCGCAGCAATTCTTTCCGCGTACGCGTTGATCTTCGGATACGGCGCCATATCCACTTTCAGAAAACGGCTCATGGTCGTAAAAGGAAAAGCCATCATCACATCCGCAGCGGTGAATTCCGCGCCGGCAATCCAGGGTCCATTGCCGAACTCGCTTTCCACGTAAGCCATCATCGCCTTCACGCGATCGCTGATGCGCACCGTCACCGGGCTCGCCGTGGCCTCGGGGATGCGCGACAGCACCAGCGCGATCAGCATCAACGACATCAGACTGCCTTCGGCGAAGTGCAGCCAGTACAGGTACCGCGAATAATCGGGGTGGTCAGGGGGTAACGCCAGGCGACCGCCGCCGTGGCGATGCACCAGGTACTCCACGATCGCGCCGGACTCGGCCAGCACGGTATCGCCGTCGCGGATCACCGGCGCCTTGCCCAGCGGATGGACTGCCTTCAGCGGTGGCGGCGAGGCACCGGTGTTTTCGCGCGGAAAGGTCTCCAGCGTGTATTCCAGTCCCAGTTCCTCCATCAGCCAGACGATGCGCTCGGACCGGGACGTTTCGAGGTGATAGATGGTGATCATGTTTTCTGCTCCCGGAGGAAATTTGTCGGCAAGTTTACTGGCAAAATGGCCGGGAATCCTGTAGTTCTTGGCGCATTTCATTCTCCGCCACCGGCATCCACCGTAGTCATTCTTACCCAATTCGATGATGAGCCACTTGCCCAAATTGCTGATATTGATCTTTCTAGGCGCGCTGGCGGCTTCTGCCGGCGCGGAAATTGAAAAGATTGCCACGCCCAACCAGAAGGGCCTCGGCTTCATCTGGTGGCCCAAGCTTCCGGTAATCGACGGTTGGCAGCAGGACAAAGAGGCTAGCTGGCATTTTGGCGCCAATGCACTGGCCCCGATCGGCGCAACTTTCTCCAATGCAGAGTCCGTCATGTATGCCAAGGCTTTGTACAAGGCCCGCATTGCAGACTCCAAAACGCTGGAAGAATTCATCGCGCGCGACAAGGCCGATGTTCTCAAACAAAGCCCCAACACCATCATCGACCCCGTTGCGACATTGACGACCGCCGATCGGCGTACCGCGACCACCGTCGAGTTCGTTCCAAAAGCGGCCGGAAACTGGGAACGGGTCGCCTACCTGGAAGAAGGCGATTTCTACCTGGTCTTCACCATCAGCTCGCGCACGAAAAAAGGCTACGAAGCGAACCTGCCGGCGTTCGAACGTCTCGTATCGCAATATCGCGAGAAGCCGGCAGCAACGCAGCCTAAAAAATAAGTCTTGCGACGACGAATCCGAATGAAATTTCCGACATGAACATGGCCCTTCTCGCCGATCCACAAACCTGGATTGCTTTCGCCACCCTTACCGCGCTCGAGCTGGTGCTGGGGATCGACAACGTCATCTTCATTTCCATCCTGGTGGACAAGCTCCCGCCGGACATCCGCGAAAAGGCACGGCGCCTGGGCCTGTTCCTTGCCATGTTCATGCGGGTAGCCTTGCTGATGGCGTTGTCGTGGATGGTCGGGCTAACCACCCCATTATTCGAGTTTTTCGCCCACTCTTTTTCCGGGCGCGACCTGATCCTGTTAAGCGGCGGGCTATTCCTGGTGTGGAAAGGCACGCACGAGATTCACCAGATGCTGGAAGGAAGCGATGGCGAAGCATCGAGCGCCGTGCAAGCGACCTTCTCCGCCGTGATCCTGCAGGTGGTCATTATCGACATCGTCTTTTCGCTCGATTCCATCATCACCGCCGTCGGCATGGTGGATCAGGTGGCCGTGATGATCGCCGCCGTGGTCGCCTCGGTTGGCTTGATGATGCTGTTTGCCGCCGCCATCGGCCGCTTTGTCGCCGGCCACCCCACCATCAAGATGCTCGCACTGGCTTTCCTGATGGTGGTGGGTGT
>CAZCKI010000143.1:0-7993 GCA_964498815.1 uncultured Burkholderiales bacterium | reverse complement strand
GTGCCGGGCTTGCCGGCGGCGATGTCGCGGAACAGGTGCGAGATCACGCCCTGCGGCAGGCACCAGGCTTCGATCTGGTTGGCGACGGCAAGCTGCTGCAATTTCGGCACCAGTCCCCAGTGGCCGCCGATCACGCGTGAAACGAGGCCGGCGTGGCCCAGGTGATTGAGGCCGCGGTCCTTGCCGTCGCCCTGGCCGGCGGCGTAGACAAGAGTGAGGTTGCGCGGGATGCCGAGCCCCTGCAGGTCGCTGCCTTCGCTTTCGAGAAACAGTTCTTCCAGGGCGACCGCAATATTTTCGGCAAAGCCGATGCCGACGAAGCCTCCCGTGGCGACGGTATCGCCGTCGCGGATCAGGCGCACCGCTTCGCGCGCGCTGACGATCTTGCCGGTGTCGGCGGCACGCAGCGATGCGGCGACGGGGTGGCGGGATAGCGGCATACCGGCTACTCCTGGTCTGGGTCGGAACAAATCATGGGGAGTTTCTCCGGCGGTTAAGAGCTTTGGGTGGTGCGGACAGCCATCAAACTACATAGGGAAATCTTGCGCCACAAGACTTGCAACGTCTACCTTCCGGGGCGATTGGGAAAAACAATCCAAACAGGATACCGAGGCCGAATACGACCAATGCCGTGGAAATCGAGTGCGTGGTTCCAAGATTATGGGAGACACAGTTCGGACAATTGACGGACGTCAAATTCCATTCCGTTTCGAGCGCTCTTTCGTATTCACCGTCCTGCCGAGCCTTGATGACGGCCAGGGCGCGCGGCACATCGGCCGCCTCCACCTGCACCCGGACGCCGCCCAGGGCCTGCGACATCTGCCAGTCCACCCAAATCTGGCATTCGTTGAAAAGAAAGCAATAGATGCCTTCGTTTTCGAACAAGCCGCGTGCAATATGAGCTTCCCACGGGCTGGTATACGTCTCAATGGTGACGAAATTGGACACGGCGTTGTTACTCTTCCCCGGTTCCGCGGCTGATTCTGAACACGTGCCCGTCGGGATGTCGCACATGCATTTCGCGCACGCCCCACGGCTCGTCGGTCGGCGGCCAGGTCACTTCCAGTCCCTGGGCGAGGCAATTTTGGTAAATCGCGTCGACGTCCTCTACCCAGATGGACATCCAGACGCCTTGCTCGGCGGCGTCGCTGCCTTCGGGTTCGCTGGTGATTTTGAGGTGGCTTTTGCCGCGCCCGCCCTGCGCGTTGAGGCACAGGAAAATCTCGCAGTTGCCGGAGCAGACGCCGCCGAAGGTCGGCGGGGAACCCCAGTCCCAGGCTTTTTTCCAGCCGAGCTTTTCAAACCAGGCAAAACTGGCTTCGATGTCGGAAACATTGAGAATGGGGGTGAGACCTTTGGCGATCATCTCATTTCTCCTCGCAGGATTGCTATGCGTGCCTTACCAGATCCTTTCGGCCGCACGCAGAAAATTGAGGCCGAGAATCTTTTCGATGCGGGCAGACTTGTGACCGCGTTTGGCCAGCAGGTCGGCGAGCTTGTGAAACTTCTGCGGGCCGGCCAGGTCGGGCAGGAAGGTGACGATGTCGTCGCGCTCACCGGTGGCGGCGATGCCGCCGGCGACGCGTTCGACGTGCTCCTTTTTCAGTCGCTTTATGTACTCCGGCATATCGTCGATTGCCGGCACCGTGCCGTCGGTGCCGATGCCGACGTGGTCTTCGCCGCAGACGTTGACGGCATGTTCGATGTGGGCGATCAAGTCGGCCGCCATCGGCTGACTGTCGATGGCGAGGAAGGGCATGAAGTAGATGCCGACGTAACCGCCCTTGTCCGCCACCAGACGCAGTTCCTGGTCGGACTTGTTGCGCGGCAGATCGGTCAGTGCGCGGCAACCGGTGTGGGAAATGACGATCGGCTGCTGCGATGCCGTGGCGGCGTCGAGGCAAATCTTTTCGCCGCTGTGGCTCAGGTCGACGATCACCCGGTTTTGATTGAGTTCGTGCACAACGGTGCGACCAAACTCGGTAAGGCCTTTGTTTTCGGCGACCATGGAGCCGTCGCCCAGCTGATTGCGGACGTTGTAGGTGAGTTGAATGACGCGCACGCCGAGATTGGCGAAGATGGCGACACGCTTTGCGTCGTTGCCCATCATGGCGGCGTTCTGGAAGCCGTAAATCACGCCGAGCTTGCCTTCGTCGCGGGCACGCCGGATGTCGCGGACGCCGAGCACTTTCAGGAGCGAATGGCTGTTGGCGCGAATCAGCGCGTCCCACTGTGCGATTTCGCGCACGCTGTGTTCGAACGGCTCGAATTTGCCGGCGACGTATCCCAGCGTCTGATTGAATGCGCAAAGGCCGGAAGCTTTGGCGTCCGCCAAGGCGCGCCGGTCGATGCCCTTACCCGGACCTTCCTGGTCGGCTTCGGGCAGATTTGGATTGCCGATCTCCCCCAGGGAATCGATGATCAGCGTGCGTGAACGTGCCTTGCCTTTGGCGACGGTGTTGGCGTCCGGCGCGGCCAGTGCGGTCGTCGATGCGGCCAGAGCGACGCTGCCGGCTTGCATCAGGAAGTTGCGACGGCTGTTTTTCACGGCTTGGCTTTCACGGCGACGCACTCTACTTCGACCTTGGCGCCCAACGCCAGCCCGTTGGCGCCGAAGGCGCTGCGTGCAGGAAAATGGCCGCTGAAGAACGTCTTGTAGACTTCGTTGAAGGCGCCCCATTCCGACATGTCGGCCAGCATCGCCGTGCACTTGACGAGTTCGCCCATGGTGTAGCCGTTGGCTTCCAGCGAAGTCTTGATGTTTTGCATGGTCTGGCGCGCCTCGGCGGCGATGCCGCCGGGCACCAGCTTCAGACTGCCGGGAACGATGCCGATTTGCCCGGAAAGATACAGGGTATTGCCGACCCGCACCGCCTCGGAGAAGGGCAGGGTGGTGGGCAGCACCTTGCCGGAATTCAGGTATTCGATCGATTCATCGGCCGCAAAGGCCGTCGATGCAGAGTGGCACGATATGCAGGCGAGGACGACAAGTAAGGTTCGCACGATGTTACGGCCCTTTCTGGAGTGGGTGAAGTGGGTTGCCGTGGAAAATCCCACCCGGGAAGGTAGTATGAATGGCGACGCGGTCGGTGTAAAACCCGATGTAAGGTGCACGGTCGCACAGGGGTGTGCTGCGGCACCTGGTCGGCGAAAACTCTCATGGAGGAATGCGAATGAAAGACGAACCCGTCTCTGCGACCGACGGTGGCTGCGCATTCTGCGCGATCGTCCCGCTGTCGGTGTTGAACCAGCATGCCAAAGACCGCAAAGGCACGGCACACTCGCGCAAGATGATGCGCGATACCGCTACCGAAACCGAGCGCCTGCGCGCCTTGCGCGAAGTGCATCGCCGGAACGCCGTGGCAACGCCGGCGGCCGATGGCAAGATGGCGGCCGCCGCCAAGGCGCGCGAACTGGCATTCGATTGTGAGCGGCGCAATTCGCTGCCGGGCAAGCCCGCCGACAAAGCCGCAGTGGCAAAAGACCCGGCCATCCAGTCGGTGATCGAGATCACCGGCCGGCTCGCGACGTTTTACCAGCAGGTGCTGGGTCGCAATTCGGTCGATAACGCCGGCTCCGACCTGGTTTCCAGCGTGCACTATCAGGTCGGCTTCAACAATGCCTTCTGGAACGGCCATCAAATGGTCTACGGCGATGGCGACGGCCAGGTTTTCGACGATTTCTACGCAGCGCCCGACGTGATCGGCCACGAACTGACCCACGGCCTCACCCAGCACGAAAGCGGATTGTTGTACGCGGGCGAGGCCGGCGCGCTCAACGAGAGTTTCAGCGACGTGGTGGGTGCGGTGTTCCATCAATGGTGCAATGGCTGGCCGCCCGACAAGAAGGAAGGCTGGCTGATCGGCGCCAGCATCTTGGGCAAAGCATCGCAGGCGCGCGGCAAAACCTGCCTGCGCGACATGCTGCATCCCGGCGCGCGCTATTGCCTGAGCCCGCAGCCGGAGTCGTACCAGGACCTGGACCCGGCGGCCAATGTGCACCTCAACAGCGGCATCGCCAACAAGGCGTTTGCGTTGTTCGCACGCGAACTCGGCAAGCCCTCCTGGGAGCTTGCGGTGCAAGTCTGGTATCGGACGGGCCTCAGCCCCAAGCTCAAGTCCGATTCCGGGTTTCGCGACTTCGCGCGCCTCACGCGCGTCGCGGCAAAGTCTCTGGGAGGGGCGACGCTGGAGAAAAAGGTGGCTGCGGCGTGGAAGCAGGTGGACGTGCGCTCGGCCTGACCGGCTCGACAGTTTTTACCTGCATCAAATATTTCGCCTCGCGACCGGCGAGCGGCCCTGTATTGCGACGGCAGCGTGAAGTTCGGCGTGAGGAGAGGGTAAAATTCGAGGCACTCTGCCCGAGTGTCGCTTCGGGCGCCGTTTCCACCGTGATCGAATTCGTGACCGAGACCACCGCTTTGCATCGCCGGAAGATTTCCCGAACGGCCTTGCCGCGAAAGACCACCGGCTGGAGATTTGCGGCCGGCATCGTCTTGTTTGGGACGCTGGCGCTCGCCGAGGCCGCGCCTTCGCAAAGCGTGTATCTGGAAGAGCTGACGACCGCGGAAGTGCGCGAGGCGATTCGTGCCGGCAAGACCACCATCATTATTCCGGTGGGGGCCACCGAGCAAAACGGCCCGCACATGACGCTTGGCAAACACAATGTCCGCGTCAGGGTGCTGGCGGGCAAGATTGCCGAAACGCTGGGTGACACGCTGGTGGCGCCGGTGGTGGCCTATGTTCCGGAAGGCGCCGTGTCGCCGCCCACCGGCCATATGAAATTTGCCGGTACCGTTTCGATTGCGGATGCGGTGTTCAGCGGCCTGCTGGAAGGGGCTGCGCGCAGTTTTCGACAGCACGGATTTACGCACATCGTGTTGATCGGCGATCACGGCGGCTACCAGTCGCAACTGAAAGCGGTGGCGGAGAAGGTAAGCCGGGAATGGGTGAAGTCCTCGGCCCGCGTGTTGTATATCGGCGAGTACTATCGCGCCTCGCAGCAACCGTTTGTCCAGTCGCTGAAGGCAAAAGGGATCAGCGACGGTCAGATCGGCCAGCACGCCGGTGCGGCCGATACCTCGCTGATGCTGGCCGTCGATGCCACCCAGGTGCGGCCGGAGCGCTTCGCCGATGCCGCGCACGGCGGTGCATCGGTCGGTGTCTCCGGCGACCCGCAACCGGCGACTGCGGCTTTGGGCCAGGCCGGTGTGGACCTGATCGTGGCGCAAACGGCGCAGGCGATCCGGCGCGCACGCGAACGCCTTCAATGATCACCATGTTTTGTTCTACTAACCCGTATTCCATTTCATACTGTCCATCATGCTATTGAGGAAATCCGCTGTACTGACTGCGATCGCAGTTCCTGCGCTCGTCTTGCTCGCCTGGCACCAGGCCGGGCAAAGCGCCGAAACCCGCGCCGCCGCGATCGTCACGGTGCCCGGCATGCCGCCGGTGATCGATGCCAATAATTTATACAGCGAAACCGCCGTCGGTCGCCTGAGCCCCGCCGTCGAAGGCGCACTGGAGAGGGTGTACGTCCCCAACCATTCCGCCAACACGGTGTCGGTGATCGACCCCGCCACGCTGAAAGTGGTCGATACTTTCAAGGTCGGCATCAATCCGCAGCACGTGGTGCCGTCCTGGGACCTGAAGACCTTGTGGGTGGCCAATAACGCCGAGGGCCGCACCGACGGTAGCCTCACCCCGATCGACCCGAAGACCGGCAAGCCCGGCAAGTCGATCGCGGTGGAAGACCCCTACAATCTGTACTGGTCGCCGGACGGCAAGTCCGCCATCGTCGTGGTGGAGGCGATGAAGCGTCTCGATTTCCGCGATCCGGTGACGATGAAGCTGCAGTACTCGATCGCCACGCCGACCTGTGCCGGCGTCAACCACGCCGACTTTTCCATCGACGGCAGATTTGCCCTGTTTACCTGTGAATTCAGCGGCGGCCTGACCAAGATCGACCTGGTGAATCGCAGCGTGATGGCGACCATCCGCCTCAATCCCTATATCAACCGGCCGGAAGTGCTGGCCCTGCTCGCCAAACCCGGCAAGAAGCCGGACAAGATTCCCGACCCTTTCGTTCCGGGCGGCGAAATCTGCACCACCAAGGGCATGCCGCAGGACGTGCGCGCCTCGCCCGATGGCCGCCTGTTTTATGTGGCCGACATGATGGTCGGCGGCATCCACATTGTCGACGGCGACAGCTTCAAGCAGGTCGGCTTCGTTGCCACCGGCGTCGGCGCGCATGGCCTGTATCCCAGCCGCGATGGCAAGAGCCTGTACGTCGCCAACCGGGGCTGGGACAAGATCCAGGGCAGGCCCGGCGGCAAGGGCAGCATTTCGGTGTTCGACTTCGCCACCAACAAGGTGACGCAGAGCTGGCCGATTCCCGGCGGCGGCAGCCCGGACATGGGCAACGTCAGCAAGAACGGCGACTATTTATGGCTGTCCGGTCGCTACGACAACGTGGTGTATCGCATCGACACCCGGTCCGGCAACATCGACAAGATCAAGGTCGGCATCGAGCCGCACGGTCTGACCGTGTGGCCGCAACCAGGCCGCTACTCATTGGGGCACACCGGCAACTTGCGCTGAGCCAGGGGGTATCGTGCCGTTCAGCAGGTAGTTGATCAGTTCCTGCACCGAGCGGATGTCGCGGCCGAACGGTAGCGGCCCAGCACCACGGAAAAACAGGCCGCGCTCCACGTCTCCCGCCAGCGCGGCGGCCAGATGATGGTCGATACAGAATTGGCCCATGCGGGCGTTGCCGTCGCGCAAGCCGCATTGTTCCAGGCAGTCGAAAGCCAGCGTGCAGCCGGTGCGTGGATTGGCGCGACGCTGCAGGATCGGCAGTTTTTGCAGGTATTTTTCCAGCCACGGCGTCTTTACGGCGCGCGCCGGCAGGCCGGCAACACTCATGAAGGTGATGATGTCTTCGGGACCCGCTTCGGCCAGGACGCGCTTGAAATTGGCGTGCGCGTCGCTTTCGGTGGTGACAGCAAACGGTGTGCCGATTTGCACGGCGGCTGCACCCAGCGCAAACAGGTCGCGCACTTGCGCGGGGCTGGCGATGCCGCCGGCCGGGATCAGCGGGATCTGTTCGCGCTCTATGCCGAGTTCGCGCAGGATGGCAAAGGTTTCCTCGAGTACGCGCGGAAAATCGAAGCGCGCATCGTTGACGTCCTCGATCCTGGCGGCACCCAGGTGGCCGCCGGCGTGGCCGGGGTGTTCGATGACGATGGCGTCGGGCAGCCGCGATTTGCGCAACCATTTCTTCAGCACGATGTGGATGCCGCGCGAGTCCGACAGGATCGGGATCAGGGCGACATCGGGGAAGGCCGCCGTCAGGTCGGGCAGGTCGAGCGGCAGGCCGGCGCCGACCACGATCGCCTGGGCGCCGGATTCGCAGGCGCGCCGCACGCTGGCGGCGTAAGCGGACACCGCGCGCATCACATTGACGGCGACCATGCCGCGGCCGTCGGCGATGGCGAGCGCGGCGCGCACTTCACGGTCGAGCGCCGTCAGGTTGACGGCATCGATCAGGTCCTTGTCGCGGCTCTTGCCGGTGGTGTGCATCAGGTCCGCGTGGTGACGGCGCAGGTCCACGCTCGACAGCGTGCCGACCGCTCCGGCGCGTGCGACGTGGCCGGCCAGGCGATGAGCGGACACGCCCACGCCCATGCCGCCTTGCACGATCGGCAACAGCTCGCGCCCCTGGATGCGCAACATCTTGGCGATATTCGGCATGGCAACTACCCTATTGTTCCGCCGCCAGACCGGACATATTGAAGCCGCCGTCGACGTAGGTGATCTCGCCGTTGACGCCGCTTGCCAGGTCGCTGCACAGGAAGGCGGCAACGTTACCGATTTCCTCGATGGTCACGTTGCGCCGCAGCGGTGAATTCTGTTCGACGAAGGACAGCAATTTGTTGAAGTCGCCCACTCCCGAGGCTGCCAGCGTCTTGATCGGCCCGGCGGATACGCCG
>CAZCKI010000142.1:0-8097 GCA_964498815.1 uncultured Burkholderiales bacterium | reverse complement strand
CGATTTCCTCTATAGCAGCGACAAGACAGTATCTGGTCAGCCAATTCCAAATTGGCGCGAAAGAATGGTTTGCGATCAATGCGGATTGAACAATCGCATGCGAGCCGCTATACACGTTCTCGAGGACTACTGTCTGGCCGCGCCCAAGTCACATGTTTTCGCCACCGAGCAGGTGACCGCGCTATATGCCGCCCTTTCAAAGCGGTTTCAAAACCTGACCGGCAGCGAATTTCTCGGCGAGACCGTACCCTTTGGCGAGACGGACTCTCAGGGTCGCCGCAACGAAAGTATCGCGAACCTCACCTTCGCTGATCGCGCATTCGACTATATCCTGAGCTTTGACGTGTTGGAGCACGTACCGATGTACAGCAAGGCACTGCATGAGCTAAGCCGGTGTTTAAAACCCTCCGGCACCTTGCTGCTTTCCGTACCATTTCTGACAGGGCAATACGAGAATCAGGTCCGCGCCTCGATCGATGTAGACGGCACGCTAGTTCACCATTTGCCGGCCCAGTATCACGGCGACCCAATCAAAGACGCCGGCTGCCTCAGCTTTTATGATTTCGGCTGGGCCCTTTTGGACGAGCTAAGGGCAGCCGGATTCGGCGATGTGAAGATGTGCTTCTATTGGTCGAAACACTTTGGCTACCTCGGCGTCGAGCAAATGATCATAGTCGCCCGAAAGCGACCATTGAATTTGATTCAGCGCTGGCTCCGCCAGTTTCGCCGACGCAGGCAATCCAACTAGCGCATTCGTGGCTAGCGAACACGGCGCAGCGGCCGAAGTTCAATCATGTCCTGGGGTGCCGAAAAACAAAGTAGTTTCTTGCCGAGTAATTCCAGGCAAAGACTGTAAAAGTCGCGATGAATTTGGAAAGCATCAGTTCAACCGAGTATTGCGATACCAGCGTATAAAGAGCGAATTGATTGATAATCAAGCCGACAACACTTACGACGTAGACCAGCATCAGCTCTTTTCTCTTCGAGAATCTCACGCCGCTCTGAAAGACGTGTCGCACGCTCAGAACATAGTTGAGCATCGTCGCTAGTATGAAACCAACACAACCAACAATCAGGTAGTCGAATCCGGCCAGCTTCGCGAAGACAAAAAAAATAGAAATATCAAGCGCTGCGGCGGCCCCGCCGACGAAGAAATAGCGGACGATTTTCATCGGAAGACATTGTATTTGATGATGCAATAGATGGCGCGAAAACCGTCGCGCCAGCCAATCTTTTTGCCTTCCTCATAGGTTCTACCGTAGTAGGAAATACCCACTTCGTAAATCCGGCAACCCATCTTCGCAACCTTGGCAGTGATTTCCGGTTCGAAGCCAAATCGATTTTCTTCAATGGCGATCGATTGAATGATTTCCCGCTTGAAAACCTTGTAACAAGTCTCCATATCGGTCAAGTTAATGTTGGTAAACATATTCGACATCAGCGTCAATACGCCATTGCCGACCCGGTGCCAGAAATACACCACGCGATGTGGTGCCGCGCCGAGAAAACGGGATCCAAATACCACGTCAGCCTTGCCGCTCAAAATAGGCGAAACCAGGAGCGGATACTCTTGTGGGTCGTATTCCAGGTCCGCATCCTGAATGATGACCAGATCCCCGGTGGCGGCCTTGATACCGGTACGCAAAGCAGCGCCTTTCCCCTGATTCACCTCATGGAACAGTATCTTGCTGACCAAAGGCTCGATATCCGACTTCAAATACTCGCGAGTGCCATCGCTTGAACAATCGTCAACGATGATGATCTCTTTGTCCGGGTACGGCGAGGCACGCACCGCGTCGACGATTTCGCGAATGGTGGCGCGCTCATTGAAACAGGGAATGACAACAGATAATTTCACTGGATTGGTCTCGATCAACTCAACTAGTCATTATCTCATTCCTCAGCGGCTCGTAGCGCGGTGTAACGGGCAAAGCATGAGATCGTTGCCGTCCAGCCCAGATTGAATAGGTCGGCAAGGTTCACCGCTGGGCGCAAGGCCGGCAATTTCCAGCTGGATCCGAACAGGTTGCCGATCGTACAGTACTTCGTCCTCTTTTTTGTGATTAGCCAACAGCCAAATTGACCCGTTGTGTTGCGATAAGCGATTGAGCGCCACTCTTTGCAGCCGACTAGCGGTCAACTGCGGATTCATGAAATTATTGATGAAGGAAATCACCGGAATTCCCGCCGGCAGGCTCGGCATTACGTAAGCCATGGGTTCCCCACTGGCAATGACCACCATCGCATCTTTCGGCATAGCCGACACCGTCGCAGTCACAGCCGGCTTGCCATGTGGCAGTCTTCCCCAGTTCGGCCATTTTGTCGTCCCAACAATTACCAGAATCGTGACCAGCATGCCAATTGCCGCAACGCGCCCGCCAATTGTAGCCATCAGGGCAATCAGCGAGAGGGAGGCAATCAGTTCCAATGAGCCGATGAAGCGGTAATTTTCAAATATCAGCGCCCACAAGACATAGGACGTCAGGGCGAACGACAACAGCCCGCGCCACGCGACGCGCAATTCCGAAGCAGGCTGGCGCCAGGCAAGCCACAACATTGCCGGTAGTGCAATGCCGATGCGCCAATCGCGCATCTTGGGGTCTGCGGAAATCGCAGTCCAGTCAGCAAACCATCTCCAAGGCAATGTAACGAGTTCGACCGCGCTTGGCGAATAACGTGCGTCCGTATACGGCCCCGGAGCAGCCCAAGGCGACTGAAACAGGTCGTTGAAATACGGAAAAAAAGGGTTTTGATAGCGGACCCACAATTCCCAGGCCCATGGTCCATACGCAAGCGCGAAACCTGCAGCACCGCCGGCTGCCAGAAAGACAATTCGGCGAAAGCGCTCCGACCACGCAGCCGCTAGCGAAACGACCATTGCCGCAAGACCGACGGCAAATGGCCCACCCGTCAACTTCAGCCCGACAGCCACGCCTCCCAGCAGACCGGCAACCAGCCAGATGCGTCGAGCCGGGCGCGCATCGCCGGTCGTTGGCTCGATCGCCGCCTTCAAAACGAGCCATATTGCCGCAGTGAATAACGCGGTGACGTGCCATTCGCTCATGGAGGACCCAATGACCGGACGTCCGCAAGCGCCAGTCGCGGCGACCAGCACGACGGCAAGACTGCCAAGTCGGCGCTGTGCGTCGGGCAATAACAATTCGGCGATCCGGACCAGGAAGAATAATGCCAGTGCGGCTGGCAATGCCAGAACCGAGCCGATCAGCCAGGATGGCAATCCCACTTGCACCATCGCGTACATCGGAAGATCGGCAAAAGGGCTATGAAACGACTGCAGTTGCGCGGGGGCAATATCGATGTCCGCGCGACTGTGTAGCCATGCGTATGGGTTGTAGTAGTGGTAGTTTCGCAAGTCCCAGCTGGCATCCTGGCCCAGCCAGGCAGATGTTCCCACCGCGACGGCCACGCACAAAACTGCCTGTTGCGTATTGGGATTCGCCATCCATCGAGTCAATTGAATCGACCTGTCCGCGGGTGCAAGCGAAGTGGATGGGCGCATGCGCTAGCGGTTTTTTCTTCGCCTGCCAGCATCCATCAGACGCGAAAGCATCGCCATGGCCGATAGGTAAAAACGACCAGATGATCCCCAGCGCCCGAAATGGCGGCTGCGCGAAACAAAGGCTTCATGCCGCCGACTGTCACACGGCTAGCCGGAATCTCGACGCCATCGACACTAGCACACCAGCCAGGATAGGCCACCTCGGAGAGAATCAATTCGTCCGCAGCGCTTGTCTTCACCCGGATCGAAATACGCTCGCTTGCATAACTCTCTATCGTGGCATTCGAATTCTGCTTGACTCCCTGCCCAATGGCAGATGTGTCGCTCGCCAGCCACACTCTGGGAAACACGGTCGGCCGTTCGTAAAGATGCGATCCAGTAACGGGGTCGCTTGCCAACAGTGGCAGGTCTTGGCTCTTTTTGCTGATCACCCAGCGAACATTCAACAAATCATTGACGCGTGAATTGATATTCCAGTCTTGGCTGATGAAGTCGAAATAGGGGCGGTAATAGGTCGCGGAATAGCCAAATTTGGATTCTATGCCGGTCACCATGCCGTAGTTCTGCGGTAAATCCGCATCCTTCTCGATCAATATCCTGCCCTTCTCTGCTGCGTCATGCAATGCGCGCAAAATCGGCGAATCGGGAAAATACGCTGTGGGCAGCTTTCGCCCATCCTGCAGGGTCGGCAGCACAAAGTCGCGGGTAATAAAGGCACAGAGCGCGATATTGACGAACAGTGCCCCTAGCGCCAACCTGGGGAGCCATTTCAGAATCATCAATGCACCGGCAACACCTGCCAACTGGATGGCGACCGGCCGGATGACTTGCGTCTGGCGATAAAAGAGCAGCCAAGCCGAGTAGCCGGCCACTACGGCCACGAACCACCAGGGCCATGAACGCGCCCTTTGTTGCAATTCTCCCGTGCGGACCAAACGGTCGACGGCGAGCACCATGACAAATGCGGCGGCAAAATGGAACAGGATTACGTACCTGCCCAGCTCGCGGACCGCGGTCATCAGTGGCACGGGATAAATCAGCATGGCAATCATGCCGAAACTGCCCATTGCGAGCAATAACGAAATCACCATGACAGACAGGTTCCAGCCGCGCACCGGCAACAACTGCGGGCCGACACCCTTGGTCCCCGGCCGGAACAGATATGTCATGCACAACAGCAGTGCTGCCAGTCCGAGATACAAAATATTTCCGTCGCTTGCGGAAAATTGCCATGGGTTGACAATCGATAGCAGCGTCAAGGGCGTAATGATGTGCTGAGCGAGGAATACATCCAACGGTACCCGCTGCCATGGCCCTATCGGATCATTCAACCCCACCCATCGATATGCATCCGACAGGTATTGAATTGCCAGCAACAACTGCGGCAAGGAAACAGCGGCGATGCCTGCTCCAAACAGCGCCACTGCGGCAAGCGACTTTCGGTTAAACATCGCGCGCCAGCCCGATGCCCAACGGGCAAACAATATGAGGCTGCAGATGAGCAAGACAGTATGGAACGCAGGCTGAATGTGACCCGCAACCACTTGCATGCCAACGACCAGCCCGCAGGCAAATGCTTCCAACCTGCGACCGCTGCGCAAAAAGCGCCATGCAAATGCCAAGGCCCAGGGCATCCAGCACAGGCCAAAAAAGATTCCGACTTGTGCCGATGCGCGGAACGCCACCGGCCCAAAATAGGCAAACAGGATAGCGCCCGCGAAAGCAGCCACGCGGCTGCCGCCCGCTTCGCGGGCAAACCAATAGAAACCGAGACTGGCAACCGCAAAATGCACGCCAACCCACGCCTCCAGCGCCGGCATGCCGATCCCCTGGGTGCTGCCGAAAGCAAAGGCGAACAGCCAACTGACGGGGTAAAACACGCCGGCCTGGATCTCGCCGACGAATGTGTGCCCGCCTTGCGTGTACGGATCCCAAAGGGGCAGAAAGCCCTGATGAAGGGAGCGCGTCAGCAGTTGCATCCAGGAATAGCTTTGCTCCAAGGCATCATGCCCGATAGCGAAAAAACTAGAGGTACCGTCCAGCAAAGGACCGCCGAAAAGAAGAAATGGCAGAACCAAATGAACGCCGGCAATCGCCGACCATCGGAAGGATCGAGAGGACCAAAGAGAGCGGTACAAAGTTGAGATCAAGGTGCCTCGTTTTTCTTGTAAGACCTGCGGCACATTTTCCTCGTACTACGCTTGCAGGCGGTACTATTTGATTGACAAGGCTTGTTCCAAGTCAGCCTTCAAGTCTTGCGCCGCCTCCAGCCCCACCGCCACCCGCAACAAGCTCTCCGAAATTCCCGCCGCATCGCGCTCCGCCTGCGAAATGCGTGCATGGGTGGTGGTGGCCGGGTGGGTGATGGTGGATTTGCTGTCGCCGAGATTGGCCGTAATCGAAATGAGCTTCAGCGAGTCGACCACCCGCCAGGCAGCCTCGCGCCCGCCCTTCACTTCAAAGGAAACGACCGCGCCCTGCTTGGGCGCTTGCCGCATCGCCAGCGCGTGCTGCGGATGCGAAGCAAGCCCCGCGTAATACACGCGGCTCACCTTGGAATGTTGCTCCAGCCATTGCGCCAGCAACAGCGCGGAATCGGCATGCGCGTTGACGCGCAATCGCAATGTCTCCATGCCCTTCAGACACACCCAGGCATTGAAGGGCGAGAGGGACGGCCCGGCGGTGCGGACGAAGCCGTATACCGGCTCGATCAATTCCTTGCGCCCACAAACGGCGCCGGCCAGCACCCTGCCCTGGCCATCGAGAAATTTGGTCGCCGAATGGATCACGAGGTCCGCGCCCAGCGCAATCGGCAGCTGCAGGGCCGGCGTCAGCAGGCAGTTGTCCACCGCCAGCAAAGCGCCTGCGTCGTGGGCGATTTTGGCGAGTGCGGCGATGTCGCAAATCTCCGCCAAGGGATTGGATGGCGTTTCGCAAAACAGCAGGCGCGTATTGGGCCGCATTGCCGCGCGCCAGGCACCGAGATCAACCGGATCGACCCAGCTCGTCTCGACACCGAATCGCTTGCAGATCTGGTCGAACAACGGCACCACGGTACCGAACACGCTGCGCGAGGAAACGATGTGGTCGCCGGCCTTCAATAACCCTAGCACAATGCTGGCGATGGCCGCCATGCCGGTTGCGGTGCCGACGCAGGCCTCTGCACCTTCCAGCGCCGCCAGGCGGTCCTGGAACATGGTGACGGTGGGATTGGTAAAGCGCGAATAGAGAAAACCGGGTTCTTCGTTGGCGAACCGTCGCGCGGCCTCCGCCGCATTTTTGTAGACGAAGCTGGAGGTGAGGAACAACGCTTCGGAGTGTTCCTGGAAGTCGCTTCGCAACACCCCGGCGCGTACCGCCAGGGTGTCGAAGCCGGGTTTCGATGTGTCCGTCATGCTTCTGCGGTCGAAAGACCCAAGTCCAACTGATAGGAAATGCTCGATTCGCCGGTCGCGTCGCGCGTATTGCCGTCGCTGCGATTGGCTTCGATGCCGGCCAGATATTCTTCCGAGACGCCGCCGGTGATGTAGTCGCCATCAAAACATGATGCGTCGAAGCGCTTGATGTTCGGATTGCAGCTGCGGATGTCCTCGATCAGGTCGGGCAGGTCCTGGTAGAACACGGCGTCGGCGCCGATCTCGGCGGCGATCTGCGCGGCGTCGCGCCCGGTCGCGATCAATTCGGCGCGCGAGGGCATGTCGATGCCGTACACATTCGGAAAGCGCACGGGGGGCGCCGCCGAGGCGAAATACACCTTGGTCGCGCCGCAGTCGCGTGCCATTTGCACGATTTCCTTGGAGGTGGTGCCGCGCACGATCGAGTCGTCCACCAGCAACACGTTCTTGCCTTTGAATTCGATCGCCATCGCGTTCAGTTTTTGGCGCACCGATTTCTCGCGCTGCGCCTGTCCCGGCATGATGAAGGTGCGGCCGATGTAACGGTTCTTGATGAACCCTTCGCGGTACTTCACCCCCAGCGCCTGCGCCACTTCCAGCGCGCTGGGCCGCGAAGTGTCGGGGATAGGGATCACCACGTCGATATCGATATCCGGCATAACCTGCTTGATCTTGGCAGCCAGCGATTTGCCCATCAGCGCGCGCGTTTCGTAGACCGAGATGCCGTCGATCACCGAATCGGGACGCGCCAGATACACGTATTCGAAAATGCAGGGGTTAAGCGTCGGATTCAACGCGCACTGGCGGCTGTAAAAATTGCCGGAAAGATCGATCAGGATCGCCTCGCCGGGCGCGACGTCGCGCATGATCTGAAAGCCAAGCGCATCGATAGCCACACTCTCGGAGGCGACCATGAATTCCACGCCGCCGCCCTCCTCCGTGCTTTCTTTTTTTCCGATGATCAGCGGACGAATGCCGAAGGGATCACGAAACGCCAGCAGGCCATAACCGGCGATCATGGCGACGATCGCATAGGCGCCGCGCGCACGCCGGTGCACGCCGGCAACCGCCGCAAAAATCGCCTCCGGATCCAGGCGCGGGCCGTGCACGGTTTGCTGCAGTTCGTGCGCCAGCACGTTCAGCAGCACTTCCGAATCGGAATTGGTGTTGACGTGGCGCAGA